>NZ_CAXAOQ010000007.1:0-224760 GCF_963970575.1 Pseudomonas sp. EA_65y_Pfl2_P74 | reverse complement strand
CAGCAATCGTTGGTTACATCTTTGATTTCTCGCGGAGTAACTTGTGATGCTGATAATCTTGTTGACTATCAGTCTGACTCCACAAGCACCCACACGAATTGCTTGATTCAGTTGTTAAAGAGCGGTTTGTTAAGATCTTTCGTCTCAACCGAGGCGCGCATTCTACAGCAGCCTCATTTACTGTCAAGTGATTATTTTCAGAAGTTTTCGAAGAATTCTTCAACAACTTCAACCACTTGCGCCTTCGATCTCTCGTTAGCGGGAGGCGAATTCTACAGCGTTACACGCTGCTGTCAACACCTCTTTTTCAACTTCTTTCTGGCTTCGATGAACCGAAGCAGCTTGCTGCCGAAAACTTCATAACTCATTGAATCTCAAGGAGTTTTCCGTTTCGACTGCGCCGGAAGTGGGGCGAATTATAGGCTTCCAGAATCTGCCGTCAACCGTTAATTTCATATTTCTGTCATATCAGTCAAAGAACACCGAAAACACAAAGGCCGACCTCTAAAGATCGGCCTTCTTCATCCCTGCTTACAAGCTAGGGAAGGCGAACTGCGAGGCTTCGTGGCTAGCACGTTGCGGCCAACGCTGAGTGATTGCCTTGCGGCGGGTATAGAAGCGCACACCGTCCGGGCCATAGGCATGCAAGTCGCCGAACAGCGAACGCTTCCAGCCGCCAAAGCTGTGATAAGCCACCGGCACCGGCAAAGGCACGTTGACGCCGACCATACCGACTTCGATCTCATCACAGAACAGACGCGCCGCTTCACCGTCACGCGTGAAGATGCAGGTGCCGTTGCCGTATTCGTGATCGTTGATCAGTTGCATCGCCTCTTCCAGGCTGCTCACCCGGACGACGCACAGCACCGGCCCGAAGATCTCCTCTTTATAGATGCGCATCTCTGGAGTGACGTTGTCGAACAGGCAACCCCCGAGGAAGAAGCCGTCTTCGTGACCCGCGACACTCAAGCCGCGACCATCGACCACCAGAGTCGCACCCGCTGCCACGCCGTCATCGACATAGCCGCTGACCTTGTCGCGCGCCTGACCGGTCACCAGTGGCCCCATGTCCAGACCACACGAAGTACCCGCACCAATCTTCAACGCCTTGATCTGTGGAACCAGTTTGGCCACCAACGCATCCGCCACCTGATCACCCACACATACCGCAACGGAGATCGCCATGCAGCGCTCGCCGCAAGAACCATACGCCGCGCCCATCAGTGCGCTGACCGCATTATCCAGATCGGCATCCGGCATCAGTACCGCATGGTTCTTCGCGCCGCCCAGTGCCTGAACGCGTTTGCCGCGCTTGGTGCCTTCGGCGTAGATGTATTCAGCAATCGGCGTCGAACCGACGAAGCTCAGCGCTTTGACTTCCGGCGCTTCGATCAGCGCGTCCACCGCCGTCTTGTCGCCGTGGACCACGTTCATCACACCTTTTGGCAGGCCGGCTTCCAGCAGCAGTTGAGCAATCAGCAGCGTGGAGCTTGGATCACGCTCGGACGGTTTGAGGATGAAGCAGTTGCCACAGACGATCGCCAGTGGATACATCCACAGCGGCACCATGGCCGGAAAGTTGAATGGCGTGATACCGGCGACTACGCCCAACGGCTGGAAGTCCGACCACGCATCAATGTTCGGGCCTACGTTGCGGCTGTACTCGCCCTTGAGAATTTCCGGCGCAGCACAAGCAAACTCGACGTTCTCGATACCGCGTTTCAGTTCACCGGCAGCGTCTTCGAGAGTCTTGCCGTGTTCTTCGCTGATCAATTGCGAGATGCGCGCTTCGTTCTGCTCCAGCAGTTGCTTGAAGCGGAACATCACTTGGGCGCGTTTGGCCGGCGGCGTGTTACGCCAGGCCGGGAACGCTGCCTTCGCAGCATCAATGGCTTTCTGAATGGTTGCCTGGCTGGCCAGTGGCAACTTGTGGATCGCTTGACCGGTGGACGGGTTGAACACATCAACCGCGCGACCGTTCTCGGTCACCAGTTCGCCATTGATCAAATGCGGGATAACGCTCATCGGGGGACTCCTGAATTTTGTCCGCCGGCGCCGCCGAAGAGGCGCCGGCAATTTGTACTTATATAGAGGGAAAAATCAGTCGAGCTTGTTCAGCACTTCGCCGACCGCGTCGAACAGACGATCAAGGTCTTGCGGCTTGCTGTTGAAGGTTGGGCCGAACTGCAGGGTGTCGCCGCCGAAGCGCACGTAGAACCCCGCTTTCCACAGCGCCATACCCGCCTCGAACGGACGCACGATGGCGTCGCCGTCACGACCGGCAATCTGGATCGCACCGGCCAGACCGTAGTTACGGATGTCGATGACGTTCTTCGAACCCTTCAAGCCATGCAGCGCGTTTTCAAAATGCGGCGCGACTTCGGCCACGCTCTGCACCAGGTTTTCCTTTTGCAGCAGGTCGAGTGCCGCCAGGCCAGCGGCGCAAGCCACCGGATGCGCCGAATAGGTATAGCCGTGGGGGAATTCCACCGCGTATTCCGGCGTCGGCTGGTTCATGAAGGTCTGGTAGATCTCGGAGCTGGCAATCACCGCGCCCATCGGGATCGCGCCGTTGGTGATTTGCTTGGCGATGCACATCAGGTCGGGAGTGACACCAAAGCTGTCGGCGCCGAACATCGAACCGGTGCGGCCGAAACCGGTGATCACTTCGTCGAACACCAGCAGGATGTTGTGCTGATCGCAGATTTCACGCAGGCGCTTCAGATAACCCTGAGGCGGAACCAGCACGCCAGCGGAACCGGCCATCGGTTCAACGAACACGGCGGCGATGTTCGACGCATCGTGCAGTTCGATCAGCTTCAGCAGTTCATCGGCCAGGGCGATACCGCCCTGCTCCGGCATGCCACGGGAGAACGCATTGCTCGCCAGCAACGTGTGCGGCAGGTGATCGACGTCCATCATCGCCTGACCGAACATTTTGCGGTTGCCGTTGACGCCACCCAGGCTGGTGCCGGCGATGTTCACACCGTGATAGCCACGGGCGCGGCCGATCATTTTGGTCTTGGTCGCCTGGCCTTTAAGACGCCAGTAGGCACGGACCATTTTCACCGCCGTATCGGCGCACTCGGAGCCGGAGTCGGTGAAGAACACATGGTTGAGGTTGCCCGGAGTCAGATCGGTGATTTTCTCAGCCAACTGAAAGGACAACGGGTGGCCGTACTGGAAGCCCGGCGAGTAATCGAGTGTGCCCAACTGCTTGGAGACCGCTTCCTGAATTTCCTTGCGGGTGTGCCCGGCGCCGCAGGTCCACAGACCGGACAACGAGTCGTAGATCTTGCGGCCCTTGTCGTCGAACAGCCAACTGCCCTCGGCACCGACAATCAAACGCGGATCGCGCTGGAAGTTACGGTTGGCGGTGTACGGCATCCAGTGCGCGTCCAGCTTCAGTTGGCTGGCCAGTGGCGACGGAGCGGTTTCAGGCATGTTCATCGGGCAAAACCTCGCAGGGCATAAGCGTCAGGGAGATAGAAAGCGTTGTTGCAGCTAAATTGCCACGGCGATAAAGTCGGTGAAATCCAACTCTTCTAACCTTCAGTCAGCCCACCACTAAACTTTGAGTGATCAAGCATGAGCAGCCGCCGTCCCGATCCGCTGGCCCAGGTCAGTGACTTTGATATTCGCTTGCTGCGCATTTTTCGCAGCGTGGTGGAATGCGGCGGCTTCTCGGCGGCGGAAACCGTGCTCGGCATTGGGCGTTCGGCGATCAGCCAGCAAATGAGCGACCTGGAGCAACGCCTCGGCTTACGCCTGTGCCAACGCGGCCGCGCGGGATTCTCGCTGACCGAAGAAGGCCGCGAGGTCTATCAATCGGTGCTGCAACTGTTAAGTGCGCTGGAAAGCTTTCGCACCGAGGTCAACGGCCTGCACCAGCACTTGCGCGGCGAGTTGATCATTGGCCTGACCGACAACCTGGTCACCCTGCCCCACATGCGCATCACCCACGCCCTCGCGCAATTAAAAGAACGCGGCCCGGACGTGCAGATCCAGATCCGCATGATCGCGCCCAATGAAGTCGAACAAGGCGTGCTCGACGGCCGCCTGCATGTTGGCGTGGTGCCGCAGGCCAGTGCGCTGTCCGGTCTGGAATATCAGCCGCTGTACAGCGAACGTTCACTGCTTTACTGCGCGGTCGGGCATCCGCTGTTTTACGTCGATGACAAGCAACTGGACGACGAACGCCTGAATAGTCAGGACGCCATCGCCCCCACCTTCCGTTTGCCGGCAGACATTCAGGCGCATTACCAGGCGCTCAACTGCACCGCCAGCGCTTCGGACCGTGAAGGCATGGCGTTCCTGATCCTGACCGGGCGCTACATCGGTTATCTGCCGGATCACTACGCCAGCCTTTGGGTGCAACAGGGGCGTCTGCGCGCGCTCAAGGCCAAGACACGTTTCTATGACCTGAGCCTCGCATCGGTCACGCGCAAGGGCCGGCGCCCCCATTTGGTGCTGGAAAGTTTTCTTGAAAGCTTGGCGGCGACGCGTTGAAAAACCCGCAAGGCCCAGCCACGCTGGGCCTAACAGACAAAATCGCCCAATAACCTGAGCAAGTGGACAGCTTTTTGCAGAGCAGGATCAACCCCGATCCTTCAACAAGAAG
The DNA here is from genome assembly GCF_963970575.1 of Pseudomonas sp. EA_65y_Pfl2_P74. Lineage (NCBI taxonomy): Bacteria > Pseudomonadati > Pseudomonadota > Gammaproteobacteria > Pseudomonadales > Pseudomonadaceae > Pseudomonas > Pseudomonas sp. EA_65y_Pfl2_P74. Next base: position 220,139 of record NZ_CAXAOQ010000007.1, on the reverse strand, counting down.
TCCAAGTCCATGCAGCCAGATTCCGCACCGTCCAGCGACCTGATCTACGGCCTCAACGACCGCCCCAAACCGCCCGCCGCGATTCTTGCCGCCCTGCAACACGTACTCGCCAGTTTCGTCGGCATCATCACCCCGCCGCTGGTGATCGGTTCGGCGCTCGGCTTGAACGCGCATTTACCGTACCTGATCAGCATGGCGCTGATGGTGTCCGGGGTCGGCACCTTTATTCAGGCACGCCGACCGTTCGGCATTGGTGCCGGGATGATTTGTCTGCAGGGCACCAGTTTCGCCTTTCTTGGCGCCGTACTGTCGGCAGGTTTTCTGGTCAAACAGCGCGGCGGCAGCCCACAGGACATTCTGGCGATGATCTTCGGCGTGTGCTTTTTCGGCGCGATCGTACAGATCGTCCTCAGCCGCTTCATTGGCCAATTGCGTCGCGTCGTTACGCCGTTGGTGACCGGCATTGTCATCACCCTGATCGGAATCAGCCTGATCAAAGTCGGCATCACGGATCTGGGCGGCGGTTTCAATGCGCCGGACTTCGGTGCGCCGGGCAATCTGGCGCTGGGCGTGTTCGTGCTGCTGACGATCATCCTGCTCAATCGCTCGAACACGCCGTGGGTGCGGCTCTCGGCAATCATCATCGGCCTGGTACTCGGCAGTCTGGCGGCATGGTTCAGTGGGAAACTGGTGGTGCAGCCTTTGCCTGACTTGCCGCTGGTGAGTATTCCTGCACCGTTCAAGTTTGGATTCAGCTTCGACTGGACGGCTTTTCTGCCCGTCGCGCTGATTTATCTGATCAGCACCATCGAAACCGTCGGCGACCTCACCGCCAACTGCATGCTGGCCCGCCAGCCCATCAGCGGCCCTTCTTATATAAGCCGTTTGCGCGGTGGCATTCTCGGTGATGGCGTGAGCTGCATGATCGCGGCCACTTTCAGCGCCTTTCCCAACACCACGTTCGCGCAGAACAACGGCGTGATCCAGTTGACCGGTGTCGCCAGTCGCTACGTCGGTTTGTACATCGGTGCGATCCTGTTTTGTCTCGGCCTATTTCCCATGATCGGCGCGGTGCTGCAACAGATTCCAAAACCGGTGCTTGGCGGTGCGACGCTGGTGATGTTCGGTGCCGTTGCGGCGGCGGGTGTGCGTATCCTCGCGCAATCACCGCTGGATCGACGCAGCATGTTGATCATCGCCACCTCGTTCGGCGTCGGCCTGGGTATTGCCGCGCAACCGAACTTGCTGCACTTGCTGCCGAAACTGGTGCAGAACCTTTTCGACTCGGCGATCACCAGTGGCGGGCTGACCGCAATCATGCTCTGCCTGCTGCTGCCGGAAGCAAAAACCACAACCAGCGAAGCCCATGTGCCGGTGAACAAGGTCGAACAGGCGTAACGGTTTTATTGCTTCAGGACTTGTCTGAAGCCTGTGGGTGCGCTATCAACGCAACTGGTTGCGCCCACAGACAAACCCGGAAGTGCCTATGACCTTTGAAGTCCCCGCTCACGGCGGCAAGCCCGCCAGCCGCATTCGTCAGAAGAACGAAGAGACCATTCTCAAAGCCGCCGAAGACGAGTTCGCCCGTCATGGGTACAAAGGCACCAGCATGAACACCATTGCCCAGAATGCCGGGTTGCCCAAGGCGAACCTGCATTACTACTTCACCAACAAGCTGGGGTTGTACGTGGCGGTGCTGAGCAACATCATCGAGTTGTGGGACAGCACCTTCAACACCCTGACGGCCGAGGACGATCCGGCCGAGGCGCTCACCCGCTACATCCGCGCAAAAATGGAATTCTCCCGCCGCCAGCCGCAAGCTTCGCGCATTTTCGCGATGGAAGTGATCAGCGGCGGCGAATGCCTGAGCGAATATTTCAATCAGGATTACCGCGCCTGGTTCCAGGGGCGAGCGGCCGTTTTTCAAGCGTGGATCGATGCCGGCAAAATGGACCCGGTGGATCCGGTACACCTGATTTTCCTGTTGTGGGGCAGCACTCAGCATTACGCCGACTTTGCCACGCAGATCTGCCGAGTCAGCGGTCGCAGCAAGTTGACCAAGCAGGACATGGAAGACGCCGGCAACAATTTGATCCGCATCATCCTCAAAGGCTGCGGCCTCACTCCCTCTCTATAAGACGTCTATGCCTTTCACCCTCAGTGGTTTTTGCGAATACCGCGAAGAGATTCGCAAAAGCCGCTTCATCACCTACGCCACGCCGATCAGCAGCGCGGCCGACGCGCAGGCGTTCTTCGAACAGCACAGCGACTTGAACGCCTCGCACAACTGCTGGGCGTGGAAACTGGGCGATCAATACCGTAGCAATGACGACGGCGAGCCTGGCGGCACGGCGGGCCGGCCCATTCTGGCGGCGATTGAAGCGCAGGATTGCGATCAGGTCGCCGTACTGGTGATTCGTTGGTACGGCGGCATTCAACTGGGCACCGGCGGTTTGGCCCGCGCCTATGGCGGCGGCGCAAACAAGTGCCTGCAGACGGCGGCGAAAGTCGAGTTGATCAGCCGTGTGCCGCTGCGTTGTGCCTGTGGGTTTGCCGAGCTGGCGCTGGTGAAGTTGCGGGTGGCGGATCTGGGCGGGTTGGTGGTCGAGGAAAACTTCACTGCCAACGGCGTCGAATTGCAGCTAGCCGTGGGTGAAATGCAGATCGAATTATTGCAACGCCAGTTGGCTGATTTGAGTCGTGGGCGGATTTTGCTTCAGCGTTCAAGCGCTGCGATCTTTTAGGGCATCGCTTGATTTCCTTATTACCCCGAGTTGCCCACATCGGCTGTGCACCCGACTGTGGATAACCTGAGCACATTGCGCTGTAACCCTTCTGTCACGCGGCTTTGCGCGGTTTGTTCATTTTTCGTTCAATCTCTCCTGAAAAATTCAAAATTTGCCTAAAAACAATCAGTTAATAACGTTTAGCACCATTAGAAGAAAGCCTTGCAGTGCTTATGCCCGGGTTTAAAGCTTGCGCACAATAACTGTGGAGCAACCTGTGGATAACCCGTTCATGGCTGGCGCAGTTGCAGACTCTGTCTAGCCCCCGCGTCTTTGCTCGTTTTTTGATCAGTCACCGAAGGGCAAAACTGGAGCCTGTTCAACGGCTTTGCTCTGAATTGGTGCCGGGGCATTACCCGATGCAGCCTTGAACGCTTTGCGCCGAGCCCTGATGCACACGCTCGCCCCGGGTTCCTGACTCAATGGCCAGGAAATTGCTTTATCCACAGGCACAACTCCAAGCAAGTCGAGCCTGTCATGCCAATCGATCCGCCCAACACGCGCCTGCAACTGCGCCACATCAGCAAACGCTACCCCGGTTGTCTGGCCAACGATGCCATCGACCTGAGCATCGCCCCTGGGGAAATCCATGCGCTGCTCGGTGAAAACGGCGCGGGCAAAAGTACGCTGATGAAGATCATCTATGGCGTCACCCAGGCCGATGCGGGCGAGATGCTCTGGCAAGGTCAACGGGTGAATATCCGCAACCCGGCGCAGGCGCGGCAGTTGGGGATCGGCATGGTGTTCCAGCATTTCTCACTGTTTGAAACCCTCAGCGTGGCGCAGAACATTGCTCTGGCGATGGGCGCAGCGGCCGGTACGCCCAAACAACTGGAACCGAAAATTCGCGAAGTGTCGCGCCGTTACGGCATGGCGCTGGAGCCTGAGCGACTTGTCCACAGCCTGTCGATCGGTGAGCGACAACGGGTGGAAATCATCCGCTGCCTGATGCAGGACATCCGTCTGCTGATTCTCGATGAACCGACCTCGGTGCTGACACCGCAAGAGGCCGACGACTTGTTCATCACGCTGCGGCGCCTCGCCGCCGAGGGCTGCAGCATTCTGTTTATCAGCCACAAGCTCGGCGAAGTCCGCGCCTTGTGCCACAGCGCCACGGTTTTGCGCGGCGGACGAGTGGCCGGGCATTGCGTACCCGCCGAGTGTTCGGATCAACAATTGGCGCAGTTGATGGTCGGCGAAGCGGCGGCGTTGATCGGTGATTATCCGAAAGTCAGCGGCGGCGCGGATTTTTTGCAGGTGAGCGGTTTGAGTTGGCGCAACCCCGATCCGTTTGGCTGCTCGTTGACCGACATTAATGTGCAAGTGCGCAGCGGTGAAATCGTCGGCATCGCCGGGGTCGCCGGCAATGGTCAGGATGAGTTGCTCGCCCTGCTCAGCGGCGAACAAACCCTGCCGAGCGCCGAGGCGACGACGATTCGCTTCGGTGAACAAGCTGTCGCTGACTTACGCCCGGATGCGCGGCGCAAACTCGGTCTGGCCTTCGTCCCCGCCGAACGCCTCGGCCACGGCGCGGTGCCCGAGTTGAGTCTGGCGGACAACGCCCTGCTCACGGCCTTCCAGCAGGGATTGGTCAGCAACGGGCTGATCCAGCGCGGCAAGGTCGAAGCCCTCGCGCAACAAATTATTCAACGCTTCGGCGTGAAAACCCCGGACACGCAAACCGTTGCGCGCAGCCTGTCCGGCGGCAACTTGCAGAAATTCATTCTTGGCCGGGAAATCCTCCAGCAGCCGAAACTGCTGATCGCCGCGCACCCGACCTGGGGCGTGGACGTCGGCGCTGCGGCCACCATCCACCGTGCGTTGATTGCGTTGCGCGATGCCGGTGCGGCGATTCTGGTGATTTCCGAAGACCTCGACGAACTGTTCCAGATCAGCGACCGCCTCGGTGCGTTGTGCGGCGGGAAGATGTCCGCGTTGCACAACACGGCGGACACCCTACTGAGCGATGTTGGTGGCTGGATGGCCGGCCAGTTCGATGCCCCTCAACAACACGCCACGGTTTAACGGAGTTTTCAACATGCTGCTTTCTCTCGAACCCCGTGGCCAGCAATCGCGCCTGATGCTCTGGTGCTCGCCGTTGTTGGCGGCGGCGCTGACCCTCGGTTGCGGTTCGCTGCTGTTCATCGCTCTGGGTCATGATCCACTGCAAACTTTGCACACCCTGTTGATCGCACCGGTCAGCGACGTGTACGGCGTGTCCGAATTGCTGGTCAAAGCCCTGCCGATTCTGCTCTGCGCGTTGGGCTTGGCCGTGGCCTATCAAGCGCGAATCTGGAACATCGGCGCCGAAGGCCAATTGCTCCTGGGCGCGTTGGCCGGCAGTGCGCTGGCGGTGAACATCATCGACATGCAAAGCCGTTGGGCACTGGTGCTGATTCTGCTCACCGGCACCCTCGCCGGCGCGGCGTGGGCCGGGCTGACGGCATGGCTGCGCACGCGTTTCAACGCCAACGAAATCCTCACCAGCATCATGCTCAATTACATTGCCCTCAACCTGTTGTTGTTCTGCGTACACGGCCCGTTGAAAGACCCGGCCGGCTTCAACTTTCCCGAGTCGGCGATGTTTGGCGATGCCAGCCGTTTACCGCTGTTGATGGAGGATGGCCGCGTGCACGCCGGGGTGTATTTCGCCCTGCTCGCCTTGGTGGCGGTGTGGGTGTTGTTGCAGAAAAGCTTTGTCGGTTTTCAGATCAAAGTGCTCGGGCTGGACAAGCGTGCGGCGGGGTTTGTCGGTTTTCGCGAGAAACGGCTGATCTGGCTGGCGCTGCTGATCAGCGGCGGTTTGGCCGGGCTCGCGGGGGTCTGCGAAGTCACCGGGCCGATTGGTCAGTTGGTGCCGCAGGTTTCGCCAGGGTATGGCTATGCGGCGATCACCGTGGCGTTTCTCGGGCGGCTGAATCCGATCGGGATTCTGTTCTCCAGTCTGTTGATGGCGTTGCTGTACATCGGCGGCGAGAGTGCGCAGATGGCCCTCAACCTGCCGCAAGCGATTACCCAACTGTTCCAGGGAATGATGCTGTTTTTCCTGCTGGCCTGTGACGTGCTGATCCTCTATCGGCCGCGCCTGAAACTGCGCTGGAGACGGCGCGCCTCGACCACTGCCGTAACCGCCGGAGCGCTGTGATGGATATCGATCTGCTGAGCAATATTTTCTACGCCATGGTGCGTTGCGGCACGCCGCTGTTATTGGTGGCGCTGGGTGAACTGATCTGCGAGAAGAGCGGCGTGCTCAACCTCGGCCAGGAAGGGATGATGCTGTTTGGTGCAGTGATCGGTTTTATCGTCGCCCTCAGCAGCGGCAACCTGTGGCTCGGCGTGTTGCTGGCGATGCTCGCGGGGATGCTGTTGTCGTCGCTGTTTGCCCTGGTGGCGCTGGTGTTCAACGCCAATCAGGTGGCGACCGGGCTGGCGCTGACGATTTTTGGTGTGGGGTTGTCGACCTTTGTCGGCGCGGCGTGGGTGGGAAAACCACTGACCGGATTCGAGCCAATGGCGATTCCGTACTTGAGTGAAATTCCGCTGATCGGGCGGATGCTGTTTGCTCAGGATCTGTTGGTTTACCTGTCGTTCGCGCTGTTTGCGCTGGTCGCGTGGGTGATCATCAAAAGTCGTATCGGGCTGATCATTCAGGCCGTCGGTGAAAATCCGGATGCGGCCAGTGCGATGGGCTTGCCAGTGTTGACCGTGCGTACGCTGGCCGTGCTGTTTGGCGGGGCGATGGCCGGGTTGGCCGGGGCGTATCTGTCACTGGCGTACACGCCGATGTGGGCCGAGAACATGACGGCCGGGCGCGGCTGGATCGCGCTGGCGCTGGTGGTGTTTGCCAGTTGGCGGGTGTGGCGGTTGTTGCTGGGGGCGTATCTGTTCGGGCTCGCCAGCATCCTGCATTTGGTGGCACAGGGGATGGGGCTGGCGATTCCGTCGAGCTTGCTGGCGATGCTGCCGTATGTGGCGACGATTGTGGTGCTGGTGTTGTTGTCGCGCGATGCGCTGCGTACGCGGTTATATGCGCCGGTGTCGTTGGGGCAGCCGTGGCAGGCAGGGCATTGATGCGCTGAAGAGACTGGCCTCTTCGCGGGCCCGCTCCCACAGGTTCGGCGGTGATTACCCATTTGTGTACGACACGGACACTGTGTGGGCTTGCCCGCGAAGAGGAGTATGCTCCACGGCCAATACCTCTTTTGAGTGCGTCAATGCGCAGTGGTGAATAAGCTCAGGCCTGCGCCGTCAGCCGCAATTGCTGCGCGACAAACTGCAACTGATCGAAACCCGTATGAGTGAACTCGACGCACTGCGTCAGGAGTTGCAACTACGGCTCGCTCAGGCGTGTCCATTGAATCCTGCACGTTAACTTTTCAAGGAACCCATCATGTCCCAGGCAAAAAACGCACTGATCATCGGCGCCTCCCGTGGTTTGGGCCTCGGGTTGGTGAAAACCCTGCTGGCCGATGGCTGGCAAGTGACGGCCACCGTGCGCAATCCTTCGAACGCCGACGCGTTGCAAGCGCTGGGCAAGGTGCGCATCGAGAAGCTTGATATGGATGACCAGCAAGCGGTGATCGCCCTGAGTCAGCAACTCAAGGGCGAGACGTTCGACCTGCTGTTCGTCAACGCTGGGGTCAAAGGCCCGGATGCACAAACCCCGGGCGGCGCGACACTGGCCGAAGTCGGGAAATTGTTTTTCACCAACGCGGTGGCACCGATCAATCTGGCCCAGCGTTTCGTCGGGCAGATTCGCGATGGCAGCGGTGTGTTGGCGTTCATGAGTTCGGTACTCGGCAGCGTGACCATGCCGGATGCGCCGGAACTGGCGCTGTACAAGGCGAGCAAGGCTGCGCTGAATTCGATGACCAACACTTTCGTGACCCAGTTGGGCGAGCAGAAACTCACGGTGTTGTCGCTGCATCCGGGTTGGGTGAAGACGGACATGGGCGGTGAGGGTGCCGACATTGATGTCGAGACCAGCACGCGCGGTCTGGTCGATCAGGTGAATGCGTTTACTGGCAAGGGCGGGCACCACTTCGTCAATTACAAGGGTGAAACCATTCCTTGGTAAGCACCGTATAACCCCTGTGGGAGCGGGCTTGCTCGCGAAGGCGTCGTGTCAGTCAATACACCCGTGCCTGACTCAGCGCTTTCGCGAGCAAGCCCTCTCCCATAAGGGGTGGTGTGTGTTGTCCTGTCGGGTGGGGCTTGCCCGGCATCGCGTTTTGTTTGAAACTGCGCGGCTCGTCCTTCGCGGCGACCCTGGATCAGCAGACAGGGCAACACTGAGCTGGCAACCCTGAACCCAACTTTCAGAGGAGCCGGCCACAATGCCTGCCATCCGTACCTGGTTAAAAAATCCCCTCGCCATTTTCACGGCCAACGCGCTCGATGCCCGTGGTGGTCTGGTGCTGCAAGACGGCGTGATCGTCGAAGTGCTGGCGGCCGGTCAGCAACCGTCCGCGCCGTGCAATGAAGTGTTCGATGCCCGCGAACATGTGATCCTGCCGGGCCTGATCAACACCCACCACCATTTCTACCAAACCCTGACTCGCGCCTGGGCGCCAGTGGTCAACCAGCCCTTGTTTCCCTGGCTGAAAACCCTGTACCCGGTGTGGGCACGCCTGACGCCTGAAAAACTTGCCCTCGCCACGAAAGTGGCTTTGGCTGAATTGCTGCTGTCAGGTTGCACCACCGCCGCCGACCACCATTACCTGTTCCCGGACGGTCTGGAAAACGCCATCGACGTACAAGTCGAAACCGTGCGTGAACTGGGCATGCGCGCCATGCTCACTCGCGGCTCGATGAGTCTCGGCGAGAAGGACGGCGGCCTGCCGCCGCAGCAGACCGTGCAGGAAGGCCAGGTGATTCTCGACGACAGTCAGCGCCTGATTCGCGAGTACCACGAGCGTGGCGATGGCGCGCAGATCCAGATCGCCCTGGCACCGTGCTCGCCCTTCTCGGTGACGCCGGAAATCATGTCGGCCAGTGCTGAACTGGCGAACCAGCTAGACGTGCGCCTGCACACGCACCTGGCCGAAACCCTCGATGAAGAGGACTTCTGCCTGCAGCGTTTCGGCCTGCGCACCGTCGATTATCTGGACAGCGTCGGCTGGCTCGGCCCGCGCACCTGGCTGGCCCACGGCATCCACTTCAACCCGGACGAAATCACCCGCCTCGGCCAGGCCGGCACCGGCATTTGCCATTGCCCGAGTTCGAACATGCGTCTGGCCTCCGGCATTTGCCCGAGTATCGATCTGACCGACGCTGGCGCGCTGTTTGGTCTGGGGGTCGACGGCTCGGCGTCCAACGATGCGTCGAACATGATTCTGGAAGCGCGGCAGGCGTTGTACATCCAGCGTCTGCGTTATGGCGCCGAGAAAATTACCCCCGAGCGTGTGCTGGGGTGGGCGACCAAGGGGTCGGCGAGCCTGTTGGGCCGCACCGACATCGGTGAACTGGCGGTCGGCAAGCAGGCCGATCTGGCACTGTTCAAGCTCGATGAGCTGCGCTTCTCCGGTAGCCATGATCCGATTTCGGCGCTGCTGCTGTGTGGCGCCGATCGTGCGGATCGAGTGATGATCGGCGGCAAGTGGCGTGTGGTTGACGGCCAGGTCGAAGGCCTGGATCTCAAGGGCTTGATTGCCGATCACAGCCAGGCCGCGCGCCAACTGATCGCCGGCACCTGATTCACCACCGATAAAACCTGTGGGAGCGGGCTTGCTCGCGAAGGCGTCGTGTCAGTCAGTTTTAAGCTGCCTGACAGACCGCTTTCGCGAGCAAGCCCGCTCCCTCATTTGGAATTGTGGTGTTCCTAGAGCCCGAGCAGGGACAGCATGATGAACGTCGCAAACAACACAAAGTGCGTCATACCCTCAATGGCGTTGGTTTCGCCGTCGTTGAGGTTGATCGCACTGACGATCAGGGTGATGAAGATCATCACCGTCTGCACTGGCGTCATCGCCATCTGAAACGGCTGACCGGTATACAGCGCCATGGCTTCCATCACCGGCACGGTCAGGATCACCGTCGACAGTGACGCGCCCATCGCGATGTTGACCACCGACTGCATGCGGTTGGCCAGCGCCGCACGCAATGCCGTGAGAATTTCCGGCGCGGCCGAGATTGCCGCCACCAGAATCGCCGTGATCACCGGCGGCGCCCCTGTTCCCTCCAGGCCCAGATCGAGGGTTTTCGACATCACCTCGGCCAGCGCGCCGATCACCACCACACCAAACACCAGAATGCCAATCGACAAGCCCAATCTGAGCGGTTTCGGTTGCTGTTCGACCGGCTCTTTCTTGCGCCGCTTGTCCGGGTAGCTGTAGCTGAAAAAATAGCTGTGCGGCCCGACCTGCATGCGCAGGAACAAGGTGTAAAGCACCACCATCGCACCGATGGTGAACGCCGAATAAACCTTCCAGTTAGCCTCGGGAATGAACTCCGGCACCACCATCGACACGCCCATGGCGGTGAGGATCATCACGCTGTAGCTGCGCGCCGAATCGTCGTTGTAGGACTGCTCGCCGTGCTTGATCCCGCCCATCAGCGCCGCGAGGCCGAGGATGCCGTTGATGTCGAGCATCACCGCAGAATAGATCGTGTCACGCACCAGGGTGGGCGACGCTTCGTTGCTCATCATGATCGCCAGAATCACCACTTCGACCAGCACGGCGGCCAGTGTGAGAATCATCGTGCCGTAAGGGTCGCCGACTTTTTCGGCGAGCAGTTCGGCGTGGTGGGCGACGCGCATTGAGGCGACGACGATGAACGCGATCAACACCAGCCCGGCGCCCAGGGCGACGATCTGGCCGCTGTGCAGCAGCCAGTGTTCCAGTGGATAAGCGACGAGTGCGGCGATGAGCGCCAACAGTAGAAAGCTTTCTTGCTTGAGGATCGTGAGCATGGCGGGCCTTTTGCCGGAGAGTGCGAGTGAGCTACTGACTGCGGAACGGCGCTAACGTTTCGTTACACCTTAGCGCACCAGTGAATGGCGGCCGTTTCATTCGTTGCACTTTTATTGGCCGCGCCGACCTCTTCGCGAGCAAGCCCGCGCCCACATTGATATGCATTCCCCTGTGGGAGCGAGCGTGCTCGCGAAGGCCGTTATGCGGTTTGGAGACGTTTGTTGTCCTGTTGGTCAGCAATTTGCATTGACGCTGTCCACACACAACAAAACGGAGCTCCAATTCATGCAAATACGTCCGCTGCACAAACTGCTGTGCGCCGTCCTCGGTCTGGGGATCAGTCTGAGCGCCAGCGCTGCCGATCCGCTGAAGGTCGGTTTCGTCTATATCGGCCCGATCGGCGACCACGGCTGGACGTATCAGCATGAACAGGGGCGCAAGGCACTGGCCGAGAAATTCGGCGATCAGATCACCACCCACTTTGTGGAAAACGTCGCCGAAGGTGCCGATGCCGAGCGGGTGATCCGCAACATGGCCAAGGACAAGTACGACCTGATCTTCACCACCTCGTTTGGCTACATGAACCCGACGCTGAAAGTCGCCAAACAGTTTCCCAAAGTGACTTTCGAACACGCCACCGGCTACAAGCAGGACAAGAACCTCGGCACCTATCTGGCACGCACTTACGAAGGTCGCTACGTCGGTGGTTTCCTCGCGGCGAAGATGACCAAGAGCAAAAAAATCGGCTACGTCGCCTCGTTCCCGATTCCGGAAGTGATCCGCGACATCAACGCTATTCAACTGGCCCTGAACAAGTACAACCCAGGCACCGAGATCAAAGTGGTGTGGGTCAACTCATGGTTCGATCCGGGCAAGGAAGCCGATGCGGCCAACGCCCTGATCGATCAGGGCGTGGACGTGGTGTTCCAGCACACCGACAGCCCCGCGCCGATTCAAGCGGCCGAACGTCGTGGCGTGTACGCCGTGGGCTACGCCTCCGACATGGCGCACTTCGGGCCGAAAGCGGTGCTGACTTCAATCGTCAACGACTGGGCGCCGCACTACATTCAGGCTACGCAAAGCGTGATCGACCACACCTGGAAATCCCAGGACTACTGGGGCGGTTTGAAAGAAGGCACGGTTGAACTGCCGATCAGCGACCTGGTGCCGGCGCCCGTGAAGGCTGAAGCCGAGCAGATCATCGCCGACATCAAGAGCGGCGCGTTCAAGCCGTTTACCGGGCCGATCAAGGATCAGGCCGGGGTCGAAAAAATCCCGGCGGGCGTGAGTGCAACCAACGCAGAACTGGCCTCGATGAACTATTACGTGGAAGGCATGAAGGCCGAGATGCCGAAGTAAGCGCACACCTATGGGAGCGGGCTTGCTCGCGAAGGCGTCGTGTCGGTCGATACGCAATGGCCTGATACACCGCCTTCGCGAGCAAGCCCGTTGTCACGTTTGGCTCTCCAGTGCTTTCAAGGATTGTGTATGGATCAGCTTCCGATCATCGACATCAGCCCGCTCTATAGCGACGACCAAAACGCCTGGCCCGCCGTGGCCGAGCAGATCGACCAGGCCTGCCGCGAGTGGGGGTTCTTCTACATCAAGGGTCATCCTGTTTCGGCGCAACGCATCGACGCACTGCTCGACCACGCACAGCGTTTTTTTGCGCAACCGGCGCCAGAAAAACTCAAGATCGACATCACCCAGACCCGCCATCACCGTGGCTACGGCGCCATCGCCACCGAGCAACTCGACCCGAGCAAACCCAGCGACCTGAAAGAAACGTTCGACATGGGTCTGCATCTGCCGGTCGATCATCCCGACGTGCTGGCGGAGAAACCCTTGCGCGGGCCGAACCGCCATCCTGAGCAAGCGGGATGGCAACCCTTGATGGAGCAGCACTACCTCGACATGCAGGCCCTCGCGCAAACCTTGTTGCGCGCCATGACGATAGCCCTTGGCATTGAGCGTGATTTCTTCGACAGCCGTTTCAATGAGCCGGTCAGCGTGTTGCGGATGATCCATTACCCGCCACGCCACACTGCCAGCTCTGCCGAGCAACAAGGCGCTGGCGCGCACACCGATTACGGCTGCATCACCTTGCTCCATCAGGATGCGGCGGGTGGTCTGCAAGTGAAGAACGTCCAAGGCCAATGGATCGACGCACCGCCGATTGACGGCACCTTCGTGGTCAACCTCGGCGACATGATGGCGCGCTGGAGCAACGACCGATATCGCTCGACACCGCACCGGGTGATCAGCCCGCTGGGCGTGGATCGCTACTCGATGCCGTTCTTCGCCGAGCCACACCCGGACACGCGCATCGAATGCCTGCCCGGTTGCCGGGACGCACAGCATCCGGCGAAATATCCGACCACTACTTGCGCCGAATTCCTGCTCTCGCGCTTCGCCGATACCTACGCCTATCGGCGGGAACAGGAGGCGATCTGATGGATCGCTTGGTCAGGTTTTGCCAATTGTTTCGGCAAGCATCTGTAGAATGCCGTCATTGCACCTGATGAGAAAAGACTATGTACGACTGGCTCAACGCCCTGCCCAAGGCTGAACTGCACCTGCACCTGGAAGGCTCGCTGGAGCCCGAACTGCTGTTCTCCCTGGCCGAACGCAACAAGATCGCCCTGCCGTGGAACGACGTTGAAACCCTGCGCAAGGCTTACGCCTTCAACAATCTGCAGGAATTTCTCGACCTGTATTACCAGGGCGCCGACGTGCTGCGCACCTCCCAGGATTTCTACGACCTGACCTGGGCCTATCTGCTGCGCTGCAAAGAGCAGAACGTGATTCACACCGAACCGTTCTTCGACCCGCAAACCCACACCGATCGGGGTATCCCGTTCGAAGTGGTGTTAAACGGCATCGCCGCCGCTTTGAAAGATGGTGAGCAGCAACTGGGCATCAGCAGCGGTTTGATCCTGAGTTTCCTGCGCCATCTGAGCGAAGACGAAGCACAGAAAACCCTCGATCAAGCGCTGCCGTTCCGTGACGCGTTTGTCGCCGTCGGTCTGGACAGTTCCGAGATGGGTCATCCGCCGAGCAAGTTCCAGCGCGTGTTCGACCGCGCTCGTCACGAAGGCTTCCTGACCGTCGCCCACGCCGGTGAAGAAGGGCCACCGGAGTACATCTGGGAGGCCATCGACCTGCTGAAAATCCAGCGTATCGACCATGGCGTGCGCGCCATCGAAGACGAGCGCCTGATGCAGCGGATCATCGATGAGCAAATCCCGTTGACCGTGTGCCCGCTGTCGAACACCAAGCTTTGCGTGTTCGATCACATGTCGCAGCACAACATTCTCGACATGCTTGAGCGTGGCGTGAAGGTTACGGTGAACTCAGATGACCCGGCGTACTTCGGCGGCTACGTGACCGAGAACTTCCACGCGCTGCACGAGCACCTGGGCATGACCCAGGATCAGGCCAAGCGTCTGGCACAGAACAGCCTGGATGCACGGTTGGTAAAACCGTAACAACACTGAAGAGCTAAAGTGGGGCTTGCTCGCGAAGGCGTCGTATCAGTCGACATGGTTGTTGAATGACACCCCCCCTTCGCGAGCAAGCCCGCTCCCACCATGGCATTTATGTTCAGCCTGCGACTTGTGTTTCAGTCAGCTCTTCCAGCGTTTTGCCCCGCGTCTCCATCCCGAACAGCCACACCACCCCTGCCGCAATCGCAAAGCACAGCGCACCCAGCGCAAACACCCCACCCTGCCCGGTCACCGGGAACACCAGCCCGGTCACCAAAGGCCCGAGCAGCGACCCCACCCGACCAATCGCCGAGGCGAATCCCGAGCCCGTCGCCCGGGCTGACGTCGGATACAACTCCGGCGTGTAGGTGTAGAGCACTGCCCACATGCCAAACAGGAAGAACTGCATCAGCAACCCTGTGCTGATCAGCAGCGCCACATTGCCGCCGAACACCGCGCTCTGCCCATACAGAAACGCCATTACCCCCCCGCCGAGCAGCGTGACGATGCACACCGGTTTACGTCCCCAGCGTTCCACCAGCCACGCCGCCATCAGGAAACCGGGAATCCCGCCCAGGGAAATCAGCACCGTGTAATACACCGACTGCGTCACGGCGAAACCAGACTGTTGCAGCAATGCGCTGAGCCAGGACGTCAGGCCATAAAAACCCAGCAGCGCGAAGAACCACACACTCCAGATCATCGTTGTGCGCTGGCGATACTGTGGCGACCAGATCTGCTTGAGCGCCGAAAAGAAGTCGCCCGGGGGCGTCACAGTGCGCGGTATACGCAGCGGTAACGGCAACGCGGCGCCACCGAGCGATGCGCGCACCCGTGCTTCGATCCCGCTCAAGACCTTATCGGCGGCCTGATGTTTTCCGGCCTGTTCCAGCCAGCGCGGTGATTCGGGAATGAAAAAACGGATCGCCAGCACAAACACCGCCGGCACCGCCAACACCAGAAAGATGTCGCGCCAGCCAATCAGCGGCAGCAGGAAATACGACAGCACCCCGGCCGCGACAAAACCCAGCGGCCAGAAGCCGTCCATCAAGGCGATGTAGCGCCCGCGTCGCTGAGCCGGAATCAGCTCCGACAACATCGATTGGGCAATCGGAAACTCCATGCCCATGCCAATCCCCAGCAGGATGCGGAACAGCGTCAGCGACTCGATCGTTTGCGCCGTCGAGCAGAGATAACTGGCCAGCCCCCACAGGACGATGCTCCACTGAAACACCGGTTTGCGTCCGAAACGGTCGGCGAGCATGCCGGACAACGACGCGCCGAGCACCATACCGAAGAAACTCGAACTGGCGAGCAGCCCTGCCTGCGCACTGCTCAGGCCGAACTCGGCTTTGATCGAGCCGAGCAGGAACGTCATCATCGCCAGGTCCATGGAGTCAAAGAAAAACGCCAGGGCGATGATGATGAAAATGATCCGGTGATAACCGCTGATCGGCAGTCTTTCCAAGCGTTCTGCCGCGCTGAAGCCTTGAGTGTCCATATCGCCTCCCCCATCCGAAATATCCCCGGATTGAGTGTGCGCGATGGTGATACAGAGGCCGTACTGGATGCGACCTGCTCGCAGTCGTAGACGACGTCGACACGCCTGACGTCGATCTCGAATGCTCTATCACGCCATCTCCAGCTCGGTTTCCTTGGCAAATCGATGCAATTCCCGCTGGCCGGTGTCCGTCAGTTGCAGGGCTCTTGAATCATTGGGCAATGTCAGCCAACCGGACTGCATGAACAACTGCAGCAATGCCGCACCGAGTGAACCGCCCATGTGCGGACGACGCTCGCTCCAGTCCGGGCAAGCGCAAGCCACCTGCACGTTGCGATGGGCCAGCGCCTGGATGAACACGCCGCGACTGGCCAACTGTTTAGCGCCTTTATGGGTCACCACCACGCGTTGTTCAAGCTGTTCGATCCAGCCGGCGTCGAGCAGTCGCTGGTACAGATCGGCAGCCAGCGTGCCGCCCAAATGGTCATCACAAAAACGTGCGCGCAATAGCGATGAGGGTGCCGTCTGAGGTTTGGCCATGGGTGTGGCGCGCTTGAACACTTCGGCGACTTCCCGCGGAGCACTGGCAATGGTCGCGCTGGCCAGCGCTTCTATCGCCGCCCCCACCTCCGGTGCCGAAAGACGGAAAAACCGCTTGCGACCACGAACTTCAACCTTCAACAGACCGCCGGTGGACAAGCGTGCCAGATGCGCGCTGGCCGACGACGGCGACAGTCCTGCCAGTAGCGCTAGCTCCTCGGTCTGCCGGGCCGAGCCGTCCATCAGCGCCCACATCATCGCGCTGCGCTTGGGGTCGGCCAGCAACGTGGCGATCTGGCTGATGCAAGGTGCATGTTCCATGTATTCACTCCCTGTGGAATCGTATCGTCTACTGCTCGGAGACATCTTGACCAGTAATGGGTCGGCGGCCAAGACGTGAAAATCGCCCTGAGCCGGGGCAAGGCAGGCCATTGACACAACATGTTCCGGCATAGAACCCGCCACCCTTGCACAGCCCTGAATTGAACAGGGACTGCTGGGTGTGACGTCGTCCGGGCCGGGTTTCGGTACTGGCATGAGGCGGGCGCTAGTATAAGCGGGATGCACGCCCCGTCCCGCGTCGCGGCCTGCACGTGTGGTGATTGTTCCTGACAGAAATTTCTCTATTTACCTGCGACTAATGATCAAGTTTCTGGAAAACGGGAAATTGACTACTCAAATCAGCGCAACGGCTGGCGAGCATTTCCCTCAGCAGGTTCACCGGCTTACTCAATTGTGCGCGATGTGCGCACAAAAGATTCAGCGGAGCGCGCTCACAAAGCAGCTCCGGCAACAGCACTTTGAGGCGCCCGGCGAGGACATCGGCGCCCACGTCCAGCCAGGATTTGTAGGCAATGCCCGCGCCGGCCACCGCCCACAACCGCACGACGTCGGCGTCGTCACTGAAACGATCGCCACTGACGGTCAAACCGACTTCGCGCTTACCGTCGTGAAAACTCCAGTGGTCATGCACCCGGCTGCCGAGCATGTACAACAGGCAATTGTGCTGAGCCAGTTGTTCGAGTTGGCGCGGTTCGCCGTGCCGCGCCAGATAGGCCGGGGATGCGCAAAGCACGCGGCGGTTATGCGGGGCGATGGGCAAGGCGATCAGGCTGGAGTCTTCCGGCTCGCCATAACGCAGGGCGATGTCCACCGGCTGGCGAAACAGGTCGGCGATGCGGTCGCCGAGCAACAGGCGTACGGTCAGTTTCGGATGTTCACGCTGGAACTCGTCGAGCCAGGGCAACAACAGGTTGCGCCCGAAATCCGAAGGCGCCGACAACTGCAAGACCCCGCTGACCTGCTCCTGCCCGCTGGCCAACAGACGTCGGCCCTCATCGAGGTTGCTCAGCGCGGCCCGGGCGTATTCGAGAAAGCCTTCACCCTCGGCGGTCAGGCGAAGACTGCGCGTGGAGCGCGCCAGCAACCGTGCGCCGAGTTGCTGCTCAATGCGCTTCAACGCCGCACTGGCCACCGCGGCGGACATGTCCATCACCCGCGCCGCCGCTGACAGGCTGCCCAGATCCGCCGCCCGAACAAACAACTGCAAGTCATCGAAACGCAGCATCCACAGCCTCGATTATCAAAAAAACATTGAAAGAGACTGCTCTTTTAGCCGGTTTTATCTTGCAGAGAAATAGCCAATCATCTGCGCCATCGAATTCATCCCGCTTCTATGGAGCCGAGCATGTCCCAGCCATTCACCGCTATTGCCACCCTGACCGCCAAACCCGGCCAGCAGGACACCCTTGAGCAGGCGTTGCGCGCACTGGTAGAGCCAAGCCGTGCCGAGGACGGTTGCAGTCAGTATGACTTGCATCGCGACCTGACCGACCCGCAGGTGTTCTACGTAATCGAACACTGGGCCAGCGAAGCCATCCTGCAAGCGCACAACGCCAGCGCACACTTTCAGAATTTCCAGGCCACTGCCGGCCAGTGCATCGAACACTTCGAACTCAAACGTCTGGGCAGCATCGCCTGAACCTTTCTTTTATTACCTTTACGGAGCCCCTCATGAAAGCCATTGCTTATTACGCCTCCCTGCCGATCAGCGACGCAAAATCCCTGCAAGACATCGAACTGCCGGAACCGGTGGCTGGCCCGCGCGATTTGCTGGTGGAAGTCAAAGCCATTTCGGTCAATCCCGTGGATACCAAAATCCGCCAGAACGTCGCCCCTGAAGGCGGCGCGGCGAAAGTGCTGGGCTGGGACGTGGCCGGAGTGGTCAAGGCTGTGGGCAGTGAAGTGACGCTGTTCAAGGCTGGCGATAACGTCTTCTACGCCGGTTCCATCGCCCGCGCGGGTGGCAACAGCGAACGGCACGTTGTGGATGAGCGAATTGTCGGGCACATGCCCAAATCCCTGGGTTTCGCTGAAGCCGCCGCCCTGCCCCTGACCGCGATCACCGCGTGGGAGTTGCTCTTCGAACGCCTGCAAATTCGCGAAGGTAAAACCGCCGAAGGCCAGAGCCTGCTGATCGTCGGCGCGGCGGGCGGCGTGGGCTCGATCCTCACGCAACTGGCCAAGCAACTGACCGGTCTGAACGTGATCGGCACCGCCTCCCGTGAGCAGACCCGCGATTGGGTCAGCGAGTTGGGCGCGGACCTGGTGATCGATCACAGCCAGCCGCTGAGCGAAGCGCTCAAGCGTGCCGGGATCAACCAAGTGACCCACGTCGCCAGCCTGACCCAGACCGAGCAGCACCTGGACCAACTGATCGAAGCCCTGGCGCCGCAAGGCAAGCTGGCGCTGATCGACGATCCGAAGTCGCTGGACGTGACCAAGCTCAAGCGCAAGAGCCTGTCACTGCACTGGGAGTTCATGTACACCCGCTCGCTGTTCGAGACGCCGGACATGATCGAACAGCACAACCTGCTCAACCGCGTGGCCGAACTGGTTGATGCCGGAACATTGAAGACGACGGTTGGCGAGCACTTTGGCAGCATCAATGCGGCGAATCTGCGTCGGGCGCATGAATTGCTGGAGAGCGGCAAAGCCAAGGGAAAAATTGTTTTAGAAGGTTTCTAAACAGCAAAAAATCGCAGTCTTCGGCAGCGCCAATAACGGGCTGGCGGGGGCTGCGATATTTTTTGGGCCGTCAGTCTGACAGTTGATCCTTGTCACAATTGCGATCGTATTCAGGTCTACAATCGACGCCTCTGCGATACATCTTTTACGCAAGGGAGGTCAGCAATGAAGATCCTGATAAAAGAAGTGGCAAAGTCTCAATGGCAGGTTCGCCTGGACCAGCACGCCGTGACATTCCGCAGTGAAGCCGAAGCCTTGGCCTTCATCCGCACCCTCGAAGCGCGCATTTGCGCGCCCCATCAGATCCCCGACCTCAGCCAGCAACGCGCTGCCGGTTGAGGTTTTCTTATGCCTCGGCCCGGGCTTGCGCCAGTGTTCGGGCATTCTGTAAACGCCGGGTGAGCATCGCGGCGCTCACCACCAACAAACCGCACAGGCTGATGACCATTGCCATCGGCACGGCGGAGCCATCGTGCAACACGCCCACCAGCGCCGAAGCCCCAGCGGCGACGCTGAACTGCATGCAGCCGAGCAACGCCGACGCACTGCCGGCGCGGCCACCCTGCCCATTCATTGCACAGGCTGCGGCATTGGGACTGATGCAGCCAAGGCTGGCCACACAGATGAACAAAGGGATCAGCAGCGGCCACAGTGCCTCGGTGTGCAAAGCCGCGACCGCTAGCAAAGTCAGACCGGCGGCCAGATAAACCCAGACCGCGCGCGACAGCAGAAACGCCGGGCCTCGCTTGGCCAATAGCCGCGCATTGATTTGCGCCACCAGAATGAACCCCGCCGCGTTGGTGCCGAACAGCCAGCCGAAATGCTCCGCCGGCACGCCATACAGTTTGATAAAGATGAACGGTGAGCCCGCAATGTAGGCAAACATCCCGGCGATGGCGATGCCGCCGGTCAGGGCATGGCCGATATAAACCGGATCCTTCAACAGGCGTCCATACTGGCGTAAGGCACCGGACAACGGTTGGCGCGGTATATGCGCCGGCATACTTTCCGGCAGACCGAGGGCCACCGCCAAGCCGGCCAATGCACTGAAAACGGTCAGCACCAGAAAGATCGACTGCCAACCCGTGGTGTTGACCAGCAGGCCGCCGAGCATCGGCGCCAGGATGGGGGCCAGGCCCATCACCAGCATTAGCTGCGAAAAGACCTTCGCCGAGCCCACCGCATCGCATTTGTCGCTGACCACCGCCCTAGAAATCACCATCCCCGCACAGCCACCCAGCGCCTGCACGAAGCGTGCGCCGATCAGCCATTCCAGATTTGGCGCATAAGCGCAGGCCAGGGACGCCAGCGTGAACAGCGCCAGACCAATAAGCAACGGAACCCGTCGACCGAAGCGATCCGCTACCGGGCCGTAAGCCAGTTGGCCAATCGACAGACCAAGGAAGTACGCGGCCAGCGTCATCTGGACGTGTTTTTCATCGGTAGCGAATGCCAGCGCCATGGAGGGAAACGCAGGCAAATAAAAGTCGATCGCCAAGGGACCGAAGGCGGTCAAGGCACCGAGAATCAGAATGGTACGGAAGTTCATCAGGCATCCAGGTTGGCAAGTCGGCAGCCCGACAGTTTAGCCGCGCCCGGACGCCTTGAACATTCCGATAGCTCGCTAACTATTAAAAATCAGACGAGTTTGATGGCGTAACCTTCCTCGCTGATGGCGGCGATCACCTGATCGGCCGTCATTACACTGTCGACACCGACCTCTTTGGCTGCCAGATCAACCTGCACAACGGCCGCCGGATCCTTGGCTTGCACCGCGTTGGTGATCGCTTTGACGCAGTGGCCGCAGGACATGCCTTGAACGTTGAACACTTGCATGGGATGACTCCTTTGAGTGAGGTTGCCAGCAGTTTTGAGCTTGCCACGGTGACAAGGTCAAGTTCTTGAATAAACGGCCGGGCTGGCAATCGGCGCCGCGCTCGGCCAAGCTGCGTGCATCAATGACCTAAATTCAGGAGATTCAGCCATGCGCTGGTCAGCTTTCAGCCTGTTTGGCTTGCTCAGCCTCTTCGCCTTCCTGCCTCAGGCCAACGCGACCGGGGAGGACTACGCCGTTCTGATCATTTCGCGCGAGCGTCTGGAAGTGCCGACGTCTTGCGAGATTGGCGTGTACATCCAGGATCAGTTTGCAGGGCGACTGCTTCAAGAGCAGTCCACCTCGTTCAACCTGCCCCATGGTACTTTTTCGATTCGTCTGAAACTGGAGCCAGGTCAAGTATCGGGTTGTCAGCCCGGCATGCTGGCACCACCGGCGCAGGAGATCTCGCTCAAGGCTGGCGATGTGGTGAAGTACCGTATCGCCTCATCCGCCAAAGGCTTGTACCTGCGGCCCGCCGCCCTCGAATATTAAGCCCGTCCAGAATGTGGGAGCGGGCTGGCTCGCGAAAGCGTTGTGTCATTCAACAAAGACCTTGAATGTCACGCCTCTTCGCGAGCCAGCCCGCTCGCATTTTTTTGCCCTGCGACATCGTGCCGATTGGCGCTTGACCTTGCCCGCATGGCAAGGTTGATCCTTGTAGGCATCCTCTACAGGGAGTACGACCGATGTCCGAATCCATCACTTTCGATCTGCCGATTGCCGGCATGACCTGCGCCAGTTGCGCCGGGCGTGTCGAGCGGGCCTTGAGCAAAGTCAGCGGCGCCAGTGCCGTCAGTGTCAATCTCGCCACCGAACAGGCCCGCGTCCAGGCCCCCGCCGACAGTCTGCCGGCCTTGATGGACGCGATAGAGCGCGCCGGCTATAGCGTGCCGCAACAGACACTCGAACTGAGCATCGACGGCATGACCTGCGCCTCTTGCGTCGGCCGCGTCGAACGCGCCCTGAACAAAGTTCCCGGGGTGAAAAGCGTCAGCGTCAACCTGGCCAACGAGCGCGCCCACCTTGAGCTGCTTGGGCAGGTCGATGAGCAAACCCTGCTCGACGCGGTGAGCAAGGCCGGTTATTCGGCCAGCGTCTGGCAAGCCGAACACCCGCCAACCGACAAACAGCATCAACACCTGCAACACGAACGTTGGGCGCTGATCTGTGCGATCGCCCTCGCCCTGCCACTGGTGGCGCCGATGCTGCTGCAACCGTTCGGCATTCATTGGATGCTGCCGGCCTGGGCGCAATTTGCTCTCGCTACTCCGGTGCAATTCATTTTCGGCGCACGCTTCTATATCGCGGCGTGGAAAGCCGTCCGCGCCGGCGCCGGCAACATGGACTTGCTTGTCGCCCTTGGCACCAGCGCCGGTTATGGCTTGAGCCTTTACGAGTGGGCCACCGCTGCCGGGCGCATGCCGCACCTGTACTTCGAAGCATCGGCGGTGGTCATCGCCCTGGTGTTGCTCGGCAAATACCTGGAAAGCCGCGCCAAACGCCAGACCGCCAGCGCCATCCGCGCGCTCGAAGCCTTGCGTCCGGAACGGGCGATTCAATTGATCGACGGTCGCGAACAGGACGTCGCCATCAGCGCCCTGCATCTGAACGACGTGGTTCTGGTCAAACCCGGCGAGCGCTTCCCGGTCGACGGTGAAGTGCTGGAGGGCCAGAGCCACGCCGACGAAGCCCTGATCAGTGGTGAGAGCCTGCCGGTGCCGAAACAACCCGGCGACAAGGTCACCGGTGGCGCGATCAACGGGGAAGGCCGGTTGCAGGTGCGCACCACCGCCCTGGGCGCCGAAAGCGTACTGGCGCGGATCATTCGTCTGGTGGAAGACGCTCAGGCGGCGAAAGCACCGATCCAGAAACTGGTGGATAAAGTCAGCCAGGTGTTTGTGCCAACCGTGTTGGTTTTGGCCCTGGCAACGCTGATCGGCTGGTGGCTGTACGGCGCGCCGATGGAAACCGCGCTGATCAACGCGGTCGCCGTATTGGTCATCGCTTGCCCCTGCGCCTTGGGCCTCGCCACGCCCACCGCCATCATGGCCGGCACCGGCGTGGCAGCGCGTCACGGCATCCTGATCAAGGACGCCGAAGCCTTGGAACGCGCTCATGAAGTCAGCAGCGTGGTGTTCGACAAGACTGGCACGCTGACCTCCGGCGCGCCACGCATCGCGCATTTCAACGCGGTCGACGGTGATCAAAACACCCTGCTGAAACTGGCCGGCGCCCTGCAACGCGGCAGTGAGCATCCGCTGGCCAAAGCCGTGCTGGACGCCGCTGCCGAACGTGATCTGACGGTGCCCGACGTCAGCGACAGCCAGTCGCTGACCGGTCGCGGCATTGCCGGCACTTTCGAAGGTCGGCGTCTGGCGCTGGGCAATCGGCGGATGCTCGAAGACAACGGTTTAAACGCCGGGACTCTGGGCGAATCCGCCAAAGCCTGGGAAGCCGAAGGCCGCACCCTGTCGTGGCTGATTGAACAAAGCCCCGAGCCGCGCATTCTCGGGTTGTTCGCCTTCGGTGACACGTTGAAACCCGGGGCACTGGAAGCTGTGCAACAACTGGCCGCACGAGGCATCCACAGTCATCTGCTGACCGGCGACAACCGTGGCAGCGCCCGCGTGGTGGCCGAGGCCTTGGGCATTGAAAACGTGCACGCCGAGGTACTGCCAGCCGACAAAGCCGCCACCGTCACCGAACTGAAGAAAACCGGCGTCGTCGCCATGGTCGGCGATGGCATCAATGACGCCCCGGCTCTCGCCGCCGCCGACATCGGCATCGCCATGGGAGGCGGCACCGACGTGGCCATGCATGCGGCGGGCATCACCCTGATGCGCGGCGATCCACGGCTGGTGCCGGCGGCGCTGGACATCAGCCGCAAGACCTACGCGAAGATCCGCCAGAACCTGTTCTGGGCCTTCGTCTACAACCTGGTCGGCATTCCGTTGGCAGCGTTCGGCTTCCTCAACCCGGTGTTGGCCGGCGCGGCGATGGCGCTGTCGAGCGTCAGCGTGGTGAGCAATGCGCTACTGTTGAAAACCTGGAAGCCCAAGGATCTGGAGGAGCACCGATGAACATCGGCCAAGCAGCCAAGCACAGTGGCCTGAGCGCGAAAATGATCCGCTATTACGAGTCGATCGGTTTGCTCAAAGCGGCCCATCGCACCGACAGCGGCTATCGGATTTACGGCGACGATGATCTGCACACGCTGGCGTTCATCAAGCGCTCGCGGGACCTGGGCTTTTCACTGGAAGAGGTCGGCAAACTGCTGACCCTCTGGCAGGATCGCCAACGGGCCAGTGCCGATGTGAAGGCGTTGGCCCGTCAGCACATCGACGAGTTGAACCACAAGATCCGCGAGCTTGGCCAGTTGCGCGACACCCTGCAGGATCTGGTCGAGCACTGCCACGGTGACCATCGCCCCGATTGCCCGATCCTCAAGGAACTGGCGTCGGGCTGCTGCGCGCAACCCGTTCGCGTCTGATCGCCAGCCCTCTCACCGCCAGTAACGTGCCCAAGGGAATGCCGTGAAACAGCATGACCACAGCACCCGGCGTCCACCACCCATAGAACGGGGCGGCGATCAGCATACCCACGCCGAACCCGGTCATTTGCAGCAGGGTCAAAAAGCTGAAGATCGGCAGGCGCAGGTGTTCGGGCTCACGTTGCAGACGCGACAGCAGACCGACCTCGGAAAAGCCGTCGCCCAATCCCGCCGGCAATGAAAACAGCAACAATCCCAAAAGGCTGTGTTGCTGGAACATCAGGATGAACCCGCAGGACATCAGCGCCACGCCAAAGAAAAACCGCCGCTCCAGATGGCTGTTGTCCGAGCCTTTGAGGCGACTGGCGATCCGTGCGCCGAGCAGCTTGCCGCTGGCCCACACCGCGAGCATCAAGCCCAGGGTTGTGCTGGCCGAATCGGGCGACAGCAGTTTGGAAATGATCGGGAAACCGACGTTGTGCGCGGCGCTGCCCAAGGTGTCGGCCATCGTCACGGCGAGCATCGCGGCAATCACCGGGGCACTGCGCAGACCTTGCTTGAGGGCTGACCATTCGCCGCGTTCAGGCGCTTCATTGAGGGTCGATGGGGCGAAACGCAGCGGCACAATCAACAAAGCCGCCAGCAAATAGGTCAGCGCATTCAGGGCGAACACCGTTTCAAAACCGAAGCCTGCCACCAATAACCCCGAGACCAGACTGCCGCCGACCATCGCCGCCGACGAGGCCGAGGTGATCCAGGCATTGGTCTTGATTAACTGCGCCTCAGGAATCAAACGCGGCAACTGGCTGTTGAGGCCGATGGCAAACATCGAATTGCCCAGGCCCAGGCCGAACGCAATAAACGGCAACAGCAACGCTTGCTGAGCGACCGGCACGATCAACAGCAAACCGAGCACAGCGGCGCGTAACAGATCGAACGCGATCAGCGGTACACGCCCGCTGAAGCGTCGGTAAAACCGCGTGCCGATCAGACTGGCGAAGATCCCGCCACCGACGCGACTGGCGAGGAAGATCCCCACGCTCATGGCGCTGTTGCTCAGCAAGTAGACGTATGTGGCCAGCGCGACCATGTTGAGGAAGGCGCCGAAATCGGAGATCAGCCGGGCGGTGATGATCAGGTGGGCGTTGCGAGGAGGGGTCACATTCAGTCCTTGAGTGCGCGCAGGCAAACAAGATTCCCATACACATTGGAGCAACACCATAGAACCTTTGGGAGCGGGCTGGCTCGCGAACGCGTTGTATCAGGCAACATTGATGACGACTGACACGCCCCTTTCGCGAGCCAGCCCGCACACAGGGGAACTTCGGTGCAGGCGAGAATGGGGCGGGCACAAAAAACCGGCCGAAGCCGGTTTTTCTAAACGATCATTGCATCCACGGTGGTGGCGGTGGTTCCTCTGACTTGCCCTTGGGCTCATCATCGGCTGCCCGAATCGCTTGCTTGCGCTCTTCGTCCAGCCGCGCCGCTTCGATCTCACGCAGCACCCCGCCGACGTCGGCCAGATCCTGCGGATCGTCGAACTCGCCGGTCAGCACGCTGCCCGGGTGCAAGATGCCGGCTTCGTACAGCGCCCACATTTCCTTGGCGTACCTGGTCTTCTTCAACTCCGGCGCAAAACGGCCGAAGTACGAAGCCATGTTGCCAACGTCACGTTCGAGCATGCTGAACGCGTGGTTGTTGCCCGCCGCGTCCACCGCTTGCGGCAGGTCGATGATGACCGGGCCGGTCGGTGTCAGCAGCACGTTGAACTCGGAGAGGTCACCGTGCACCAGACCGGTACACAACATCAGCACGATCTGCGAAATCAGGAACGCGTGATACTCGCGGGCCTGATCAGGCTCCAGCACGACGTCATTCAGACGCGGCGCGGCCTCGCCGAATTCGTCGGCCACCAGTTCCATCAACAGCACGCCATCGAGGAAGTCGTACGGCTTGGGCACTCGCACCCCGGCACCGGCCAGACGGAACAGTGCCGCCACCTCGGCGTTCTGCCAGGCATCCTCGGTCTCTTTGCGACCGAACTTGGAGCCTTTTGCCATGGCGCGAGCCTGTCGGCTGTTGCGCACCTTGCGGCCTTCCTGATACTCGGCCGCCTGACGGAAACTGCGTTTGTTCGCCTCCTTGTAGACCTTTGCGCAACGCAACTGATTGCCACAGCGCACCACATAAACAGCTGCTTCTTTACCACTCATCAGTGGACGCAGCACTTCGTCGACCAGACCGTCCTCGATCAGGGGTTCAATGCGTTTTGGAGTCTTCATCAGCTTTTATTGTGGGTCCTTTATTACCAAACACGCGAATGTCACTCGTTATACGGCAATCCTCGCATCTCGGGGAGGGGGTGCCGACCTGTGAACGTTGAAGATGCACACACTGTGCCGGAAAATCGACCGCGGCCAATCATAGCGGAGCCGGTCATGAATATTGGCAAATGGCGTTGAGGGCATTTGCGACAGAATCTGACATGACGCCATTCCCACAGTGAAATGGGCGTCAACGCTCGATAATAGCGGTAACCCCCTGTCCACCCGCCGCACAAATCGAAATCAGCCCCCGGCCCTTCCCAGCCGCGTCCAGCAACTTCGCCAAATTCGCGACAATCCGCCCACCTGTCGCGGCAAACGGGTGCCCGGCCGCCAACGAACTGCCCTTCACATTGAGACGGCTGCGGTCTATCGAGCCCAACGGCGCATCGAGCCCCAAGCGGGTTTTGCAGTACTCGGGATCTTCCCAGGCCTTTAGCGTGCACAACACCTGCGCGGCAAACGCTTCATGAATCTCGTAGTAGTCGAAATCCTGCAGGGTCAGGCCGTTACGCGCCAGCAACCGTGGCACCGCATACACCGGCGCCATCAACAGGCCCTCGGCGCCGTTGACGAAATCCACCGCCGCCGCCTCGCCATCGCGCAGGTAGGCCAGGATGGGCAAACCACGTTCCTTCGCCCATTCCTCACTGCCCAGCAAGACCACAGAGGCTCCATCGGTCAGCGGTGTGGAGTTGCCCGCCGTCAGCGTGCCTTTGGCGCTTTTTTCGAAGGCCGGTTTCAGCGAGGCGAGTTTTTCCAGGGTCAGGTCCGGGCGCAGATTATTGTCGCGAGTCAGGCCAAGGAACGGCGTCATCAGGTCGTTGTGCCAGCCTTCGCTGTAGGACGCGGCGAGCTTGTGATGACTTTCAAGCGCCAGTTGATCCTGATCTTCGCGAGCAATGTTCCAGGTCTGCGCCATCAATTCGCAGTGTTGGCCCATCGACAGGCCGGTGCGCGGTTCGCCATTGCGCGGAAACTCCGGGATCAAATGGTTGGGCCGCAGTTGCAGGAAAGCCTTGAGTTTGTCGCCCGTGGTTTTGGCGCGATTGGCTTGCAGGAGGATTTTGCGCAGGCCTTCGTTGACGCTGATCGGCGCATCCGAGGTGGTGTCGACACCGCCGGCGATGCCGCAATCGATCTGCCCGAGGGCGATTTTGTTGGCCACCAGCAACGCGGCCTCAAGGCCAGTGCCGCAGGCTTGCTGGATGTCATAGGCAGGCGTAGCCGGCGAAAGACGTGAGCCGAGTACGCATTCGCGGGTCAGGTTCATATCCCGTGACAATTTAAGCACCGCGCCTGCCACCACCTCGCCCATGCGCTGGCCGTGCAGGTTGTAGCGCTCGATCAGGCCTTCGAGGGCAGCGGTGAGCATCGCCTGATTGCTGGCCGTGGCGTACGGGCCGTTGGAACGGGCGAAAGGGATACGGTTACCGCCGATGATCGCGACGCGGCGCAACTGACTCATGAAAACCTCCTTATTGAATATCCTGATTCACCTGGAACCTTGTGGGAGCCGGCAACAAAACAGCCTGGGCAAACTACTCTGCTGTTCTAGCGTAGGCCTTAATGCCTGGATCGAACGATTGATTGCCGTGGGTAGTCCACACTTTGAACCCCAACTTCTGGAGAGCGTTCCATGTCTGACCGCTATATCGACTTCGCCAATTCGTCCATCGGCCATCGTCTGGTCGGGGCTCTGGGCCTACCGTCGCCGGTGCGGCTGGAACGCTGGCAGGGCGGCCGCCTGCGGCCGGTGGACGGTGCACTGCTGATCGGGGGCGGGCCGTTGACTGAGCGCGTCAATGCGTTCGCCAACCGCCTGACCGATGCGATCTACAGCTATGGCACCGAACCGTCGATGGCCACCGCGTGGATTCCCGGCCATGGCCCGAAAATCAAGGCCGTGGTGTTCGACGCCAGTCATTTGCAGCACACCGACCACCTCAAGCAACTGCGCGAGTTTTTCCAGCCGTTGATGAAGAATCTTGAGCACAGCGCCCATCTGGTGATGCTTGGCCGAGCGCCGGAAACCCTGGAAGATCCGTTCGCCGCCAGCGCCCAACGGGCACTCGAAGGGTTTTCCCGCTCGCTGGCCAAAGAGCTGCGCAGCGGCGGCACGCTGCAGTTGATCTATGTTGGCGAAGGGGCCGAAGATCAACTGGAAGGCCCGCTGCGGTTTTTCCTTTCGCCGAAAAGTGCGTTCGTGTCCGGGCAGGTGATTCGCCTGACCTCGTGTGCGACACCGGTCACCGACTGGACACGGCCACTGGCTGGACGCAAAGCCTTGGTGACCGGTGCTGCGCGAGGCATTGGCGCCTCCATCGCCGAAACCCTGGCCCGCGACGGTGCTGACGTCATCCTGCTTGACGTGCCGCCGGCCAAGACTGATCTCGACGCCCTCGCCGCGCGCCTTGGCGGGCGCAGCATTACCCTCGACATCTGCGCCGAAGACGCTGGCGCACAACTGATCGAACAGCTACCCGACGGCCTCGACATTCTGGTGCACAACGCCGGGATCACCCGTGACAAAACTCTGGCCAACATGACCCCGGAATTCTGGGACGCCGTGCTGGCGGTCAACCTCAACGCGCCACAAGTGCTAACCAAGGCTCTGCTCGACAGCGGCACTGTGCACGACAACGCGCGAATCGTTTTGCTCGCCTCGATCAGCGGTATCGCCGGCAACCGTGGGCAAACCAACTACGCCGCGAGCAAGGCCGGATTGATCGGTCTGGCGCAAGCCTGGGCGCCGACGCTGCTGGAACGCGGCATCAGCATCAACGCCGTGGCGCCAGGGTTCATCGAAACCCAGATGACTGCCCACATCCCGTTTGGCCTGCGTGAAGCCGGGCGCCGCATGAGCTCGCTGGGCCAGGGCGGCTTGCCGCAAGACGTCGCCGAGGCGGTGGCGTGGCTGGCGCAACCGGGTACCGGCGCGTTCACCGGGCAGGCGTTGCGGGTCTGTGGACAAAGTGTTCTGGGGGCTTAGGCATGAGCATCGAATGGCACACACTGGACCGTGAACCGAGCCTTCCCGGGCTGTATGCGCGGGCAGCGACGCGACGCAAGATCACCGGCACGCAATTACCCGACAGCGGTTTGCGTTGCTTCGTTGATGTCGATGGCAAACGGCTGGCCACCTACCGCAAGGTCTGCGGTTTTGCCGACGACGGTCTGTTGCCGCCAACGTATCCACACATCCTCGCCTTCGCGTTGCAGATGCAATTGCTCACGGCCAAGGACTTCCCGTTTCCGCTGCTGGGGCTGATTCATTTGCGCAACCGCATTCGTGTGTTGCGGCCGATGGGCGGGATAAGTCGCGCACAAATCAGCGTGCGGGTGCACAATCTGCAACCGCATCCCAAAGGCGCGACGTTCGATGTGTTGACCACGCTGGATGATCAACTCGGGCCGTTGTGGGAAGCCGAAAGCCAGATGCTCTGTCGCGGCGTTAAGCTCGATGGCGAACCGCTGGAGCAGCACTGGGAGCCTTCGCAATCGCTGGTGGAGGTGGCGAAGTGGAAAGCCCCGGCAGACATCGGCCGGCAATATGCCAAGGTCTCGGGCGACTACAACCCGATCCACTTGAGTGCGCCCAGCGCCAAGCTGTTCGGTTTCCCTACCGCTATCGCCCATGGCTTGTGGAACAAGGCGCGCACGCTCGCGGCGCTGGCCGATCACTTGCCCAAGGCCAACCTTGAAATCACCGTGTACTTTCGCAAACCGGTGCGACTGCCCAGCGAGGTCACACTGCTCGCCACAACAGCGGGCTCCAGCGGAGAGTTGCAGTTGGTCGGCACGCAGAATCTGGAGCATATGGTTGGGCGCTGGCAGCCGATGGGGTGACCTCATGCGCCGGGGAACACCCGTAAATTGTATATATATAACTTAAGTTTTCTTCCGGCTTTTGCCCTGACTTGAAGAACACCAAGCCTTGATTTTCAAGGCTTTTTTTTGCGCGCTTATCGCTTGGGTATTAGTCCTTAGGCACTGCGAACAGCCTATATATAAAGGCGTTAATACCATCTAGAGAATGGCGTGAATCAGCGCCCGGATCGAGATTGGCACCACGGACGAGGCATTGCCAGCGACAGACCGGCAAGCCATCGAAGACAACGAACGTTGTACCAGGTGCAAGGAATCTCAATCATGAAAACTCAAGACGTGTGGTGCAAATCAGCAATCGCTCTGGCATTGATCCTCTCCCTTGGTCTCGCTGGCTGCAGCAGCGGCGGTGGCGGCCATCACAGCAGCTCCGGCAGTTCTTCGCCAGACAGTTCAACCGCCGGCACTGGCGGGACTGGTAGCAGCGGTGATACCGCTGGCACAGGTGGAACCGGTGGTACTGGCGGCACGGGCGGCACCGATCCGACCAACCCAACCAATCCGACTGACCCAACCGATCCAACCAACCCGACCAATCCGCCCGCCGCACGACTGGTGACCACCACCCTCGTACAGGATGTCGGCACAACCGTCAGTGGCCTGGGTGATGGCGTCGGCCAGATTGGCGATTCTTTGAGCACCGCTCCTGTGGTCGGTGGCGTCGTGCAGAGCGCGGCAAGAACCGCCGGCAATGTGGTCACGACCTTGGGTGACGGCGTCACCAACGGCATCGGCAAACTCGCCACCGACCCTAACGGCCTGACCACCACCGTGGCTTCGGTCGGTGGCGTGGTGCAGGATGTCGGCGACGGCGTGTCCGACCTCAGCGGCAAACTGGCAACCGCAACCAGTAGCGTTCCAGTGGTCGGCGGCGTGGTCACCAAAGTCGCACCGGTGCTCGACGGTGTCGGCCAGAAAGTCACCATGCTCGGCGATACCCTCAACACCACCCTCAGCAACGGCCCGACCAGCCAACTGACCAATAAACTCGGCAGCAGTCTGGTACCAGTGATCGCCATGGTCGAAAGCACCACCGACAAAGTCGGCGATGCCACCGGCCTGGGTGACCCACTCCAAGGCGTGATCCAGAAAGTCGGCAGCACCGTTGACGGTGTCGGCGACAAGGTGACTGGCGCCGGCAATGGCAATGCGCTGAGCAACACCCTCGGCGGCGCTTTGAGCAACGCAGGCACCGCTACCGGCAAGGCTGGCGGCCTGGTGTCCAACGGCACCGGCTCCAGTGGCGGCGTGGGCGGTGGCCTTGGCGGTCTCGGTGGTGGCCTGGGCGGTACTGGCCTGCTGCAAACCGTCGGCGGCGCCGTCGTCAACGTGGGCACAGGCTTGAACGCTGGCAGCACCAATGGCGCGGTCAGTGCCGGTGGCGTGACGGCGGGCGGGCTGGGCAATGCTGTCGCCTCGCTGAACACTGTCCTCGGTGGCTCGGGTAGCCCGATCACCTCCACAACCGCGCCGTTGGCCGCGCTCGGCAACAATGTCGGCGGCGCACTCAACCCGGTCACCAGCGCAGTCACCGGCCTGACGCAACAGGTGGGCGCCGCCACGGGTCTGGGCAGTCCTGTGGCCAGCCTCACCGGCCAGGCCGGCAGCGCGGTGAGCAATCTCGGCGGTGCGATTGCCGCCACTAATAACCCGGTCACTACCGCTGTCGGGGGCCTGGTCAGCAACGTCGGCGGTGTCGTCACTGCCGCTGGCGGTCTGGTCAACGGAGGCACCGCCAGCGGCGGCACCACCGGTGGTCTGGGCGGTGTTCTGGGTGGCCTGACCGGCGCTCTGGGTGGTAACAAACACTAAATTGCACCTGGCCGATTCGACGGCCGCACCTACAGCGCCTACTCTTGGTTGAGGGCGGAAGATTCCTACGAGTCTTCCGCTTCTTTCTTAGGAGAACATCAGCCCTGCGCTGTGATCTGACCACGGAGTGTCCTATGCGCTTTATGGCATCCCTGCTGTTCCTCAGTCTCAGTTCCGCCGCCCTCGCCGACACCCTCCCCAGCTTCCTCAATAGCAACGAAACCATTCGCAACCTGCCCGTACCCAATCTACCGGCGGACGCCTATCGCCCGACGGCTACGCCGCTGCAAGTGCCTGACCCCGGCGCAGCCGCCGCACAGCCATTGATGATGCAGACCAAAGTCAATCTCAAGACCGTGCAGATCGAAGGCGGCACGATCTATCCGCTCAACGAATTGGCCGACATCTACAAACCGCTGATCGGTCACCAGAGCAGCCTCGCCGACCTGATCGAAGCCACGCGCAACATCACCCGGCGCTACCAGCAGGATGGGTATCTGCTGTCCTACGCGTTCCTGCCGCAACAAAGTTTCGACGACGGCGTGGCGCGCGTTGTGTTGGTCGAAGGCTATGTTCGCGACATACAAATGCAGGGCGACGTCGGCCGGGTCAAAGGCCTGCTCGACAAACTGGCGGCGAAAATCCAGGCCGAACGGCCACTGACCCGCAAGACTTTCGAGCGCTACACCACGCTGATGACGCGCATTCCCGGCGTCACCATTCAGGCCCAGGTGCCGCCACCCGGCACCACCGATGGCGCCACGACGCTGGTCGCCCAGGCCAGCCGCAAACCGTTCACCAGCACACTCAGCACCACCGAAGACAACCGCAACGGCACGCAGGCCCTGCTCGGCGTCAGCAGCAACTCGCAAACGTCCATGGGCGAACAACTGACCCTCAGCGGTCTGTTCCCACCGGGTGACGACCACGAGCATTACTATCGCCTGGACTACAACCAGTTCCTCGACAGCGAGGGTACGCAACTCGCCCTGTCCGCCTCACGCTACCGTGCCGACCCCGGCACCAACGTGTTGCTCGACAATGGCCTGCAACTCAAACCGCACCGTGAGAATGATCGCTACTCGATCGGTTTCACCCTGCCGCTGATTGCAGCGCCCAACGAACTGCTGACCGCCGGCTCGCGGCTCTACGCGGTCAACGACAAGACCCGCTATAAAGTGATCGGCTACCCGCTGAGCGTCGAGGAGCGCACCGACATCCGCGCCCTCGCCTTCGAAAGCGACTGGCGCAAGGCCGATGCCCGGCAACTGCGCATCCTCAGCGGCGGCCTGTATCAAGGGCTGGACAGCATGGGGGCGAAAACCAACAACAGCGCGCTGGACCTCAATTTCTTGCGTCTGCGCCTGTCCGGGGTGCAAAGCGACAAGTTCCTCGACAACTGGCAAGGCGTGCTCTCGGCCGCGTTGTACTGGAGCGACGACACCCTGCCCGACAGCGAACGCGCGGTATTTGGCGGGCAGAATTTCGGTCGCGGCTACCCCGACGATCAGGCGTCCGGCGACAAGGGCTGGGGGGTGGCGTACGAGGTCAACTACAGCTTCAACCGCGACGGCAACTGGCTGCGCATCCTGCAACCCTACGTGGTGCTCGATCGCTCGCGCAGTTGGTTCAATAAACTGCCGGTACAGGCCAACAATTTGTCGTCGGCGGCAGTCGGGCTGAGGTTCGGCGATGCCAAGTACTACAACATTTCGCTGGAGGCAGCGAAGGCAATGTCGGATGAAGCACTGGACACGTTCAACCGCCGGGCACGGTACAGCATCAGTTTCAGTTATCAGCTATAGAAACGGCTGGCGCCTGTCAGAACGCTTGCTCGCGAAGAACGATGACGCGGTGTCGAGGCGGGGTCAGAACGCGTAGCGCACTTTCGCCGTGAAACCATCGGAGTCAAACCCGCTGGCCGTCACGTAGTTGTAGGAACCACCGACGCTCCACGCGCCCATTCGGTAGTTGGCGCCCAGGCCCAGTTCATAGCTGTCACGCACAGGCGTAGTGCCGCGACTAGTAAAAGAGTCACCGCCCAGGACAAACGATGAGGTGGTGGAGACCTTATCGCCAATCACGTCATGCCAGGCCATCAGCTTCGCTTCAGGTTCAAGACTGCCGGTGCCAACAGCAAACGCGGCAGCCAGACGCGCGCCCATGCCCAGCTCACCGACTTCGTAACGCTGGCTGCCGACATTCAACGCCGCAGCACTGCCCTTCTCGCGGTACGAGTCCATCCCCACATGGGCGTAGCGCGCGCCGACCTGCGGCTCAAGCACCACATCCGGG
The DNA here is from genome assembly GCF_963970575.1 of Pseudomonas sp. EA_65y_Pfl2_P74. Taxonomy (NCBI): domain Bacteria; kingdom Pseudomonadati; phylum Pseudomonadota; class Gammaproteobacteria; order Pseudomonadales; family Pseudomonadaceae; genus Pseudomonas; species Pseudomonas sp. EA_65y_Pfl2_P74. Next base: position 185,202 of record NZ_CAXAOQ010000007.1, on the reverse strand, counting down.
ATCAGGCGCAGGCTGTATCCGGCCAAGGCACTCACGCCCAATACATCACTGTGGTAATCACCCTTGGCGCGGGTGCCGGCGATGTAGCGCTTGGACTCGTTGTCGTTCCACCCGTACATCAACGAGGTATCGACGAACCAGTTGTCATGCACCCAGTTGCCGTACACGGTCAGCGCGTGACCAGTCACTTTGGTCTTACTGCCCAAATCAGACTTCACATTCGAGTCGAGGTAGCTGTAAGCCAGGCCCACCATCGTGTCGGCGTTCAACTGGCCGTCTGCACCCACGGCAATCCCGTGACTGTCGGCGTCATAACCGGCCACGCCACGGCGTTCGTCCTGATTGGCGTCGTTGCTCAAGGCTTGCAGCCACACGCCTCTCTCCGTCGAACCGATTGCATTACGCGCACGGCTGGAGCGCTCGTTGATCACGCCAGAAACCAGCGTCTGACTGTTGGTGGCGGCGTGCAGCACACCACGGCTGACGTCCGGGCTGAGGGACTCGGATAACTGTGCCAGTTGCGCATCTGTGCTCGCGTTGGCGAAAGCCTGGAACACCGGGTCCTGCTCATCGATTTGCGACATGACGCTGGAGAAGCGCCCAATCGCTGTTGCCGCGTTGCGACTGCCGCCAACCGCCAAGGTGTTCTGGGCCAAGACCTCACTCGACTTGGTCGTCACCACGGACGTAATGTCGTTATTCGTGACACCGAAACTCTTCACATCCAGCAACGCAGAGGAGGACGTCACGGTCAGGTTGTTGCCACCAATCAGATTGCCCGAACTGATCAACGTGTAACGCGTGCCGCCCGGGGTCACGCGAAAATCACCGGAGCGTGCGAGAAGTCGCAGTTGTGCGCCCGGTGCGATATCGGTAGTGCCCGTGACCTTCAACACTGGCAGCGACGGGTTGGTGTCATTACCCAGGTACATTTCAAGCACGGAGTCGGACTCTTCCATGTCGAAGTCGCCAATGATCGTGGTATGCGGTCGCATCAAGGTGAGCGTGCCATCTTCGATCGTGACGTAGCCGGACTTGATGGTCGAACCGTCAAAAATTGCATCGCCGTCGATTTTTACACCGGTCAGCCCTAACAGATCACCCTTCACGGTGCCGCCAAAGAAATTGAAATAGCTTTCGCCGTCATCGATTTGAATGGCTGCTTTACCACCCTCGATCAAACCGGTCAGTTGGTAAATGCTGAAAGGACTGCCACCGGCCGGTTGGCCGCTGACGTGCACGCCGATGGACTCGCCGGAAATCGTGCCGTAGTTGAACAACATGAACGTGCCTGGACTCGACGCACGATCGAAGGTGACCCCCTCCAGATTGAGCGCTTCGGCATTGGCACCGCTGGCACGAATCGTCCCGTAGTTACTGATACTGCCCTTGACTGTCGCGCCATCGAGAAATACCCCCAGCGCATCCGTGCCGCTGGCACTGATGGTGCCGCTGTAGGTGTTAAGGAACGAGCCCATGTTCGTATGCACCAGCATCACGCCGCTGGAGGTAGCGCCGCTGACATCGATACTGCCGGTATTCATAACGGCGCTGCCCACCGTACTGCCGATATCGGAAATACCGGTTGAGCTCCCCGCCCCAGCCAACCCATGTACAGAAATCGAGCCGTCGTTGATCAGGCTCAGCGTGATGTTGCTGTCCACCGAACCTGAGGAACCAAGGTTGATGCCAACACCGTGAGTGGCGCCGTCAATGCGGATGCTGTCATTGTTGCGCAACTGCCGTGCTCTGAGCCCCTTGAATTGAGCGCCGAAAGTCAGCCCCGGCGCTGCCACGGGTGTGGCGTTCAAGTTGCCGTGCAGGTCGACCAATCCGGTGGTGTTCAGCAGATTGCTGTCCAACGGCGTGGTGCTGATGTCGTAATCAATATCGGCGACAGCGTTGCCGGTGTGCACAGCGGCGGCAATGGAGAGCGCCAGCAACGAGTGGCGCAAGCGAACGGTATTCAAAGAGATTCCCTTCCGAAACAACCAAAAAACAGTTTCAGCAGGGCTCACACATTCAATCAGGCATCCCTACCGACCCCACCAGACCACCTGGTTCGGGCGCGGTGAAATCTACACGAGCCATCACTTTGACACCACTAAAACGTCAATGCGATGGCGTCAATATTTAAGGCGGTATCTATATCGGAATGCATCCAGCATGAGATGGATCGTATGGACGGGCCTCTTCGCGAGCAAGCCCGCTCCCACAGGGGTATGCATTTCAAATCGTGGAATGCATTTCAACCTGTGGGAGCGGGCTTGCTCGCGAAGAACGATGACGCGGCGAGCCTGTTGAATACTGTCAGCCGCCGCCACCCGTTCCACTGCTGACCTTGCCACCCTGCTCCTGATCGAAAAACGGCGGGATCTCATGCTGGTAGCTTTTCAGCCAACGCTGCATCACCAGTTCGCGCTCAGTCGGCGTCTGGGTCTGAGGTTTGGGCGAGGCCACTTTGTTGCGGCTTTGCAGCAGCAGCCAGCCTTCGGTTTCCTGTTGCTGGGCCGAGGCCGGGCCGGCGTCGATGGCGTGACTGGTGAGCGGCAGGGCCAGCAAGCCCAGGCAAACAATGATGGCTTTCATCGCGGGTCTCCTTATTTGAGCATCGCCGTAACGGCGGCGGGAGATGGGCTCGGCACTTTGAGTTTTTCCGCGCGGCTCTGTGCTTCGCTGAACTGCGCGGGGCTCAGGCCGAGGCGGCTGACCAGTTCGGCGGCGCGGTTCCAGTCATCCTGATACAGCAACAGCGTGACCAGATTCAGTGCGGCCAATTGATCGCTCTGCTTGAGTTCCATGGCGGTGAGAAACTCAAAACGCGCATCTTCGATACGCAATTGATTGAGGTAGACCACCCCCAGATCGTTGCGGATTTTTTCGTCGGTCGGGGCCAGGCGTGCGGCGCGTTGCAGGTGCGCCTGCGCCTGGCCGTAGTCGGACTTCGCGGCCGCGAGTTGGCCCAGACCATGTTCGGCTTCGGCCGCCAGGCAGGTGCCGAGCAAGCTGCGATACAACGGTTGGGCCTCGCTGCGACCGAGCAAGCGGTAAACCCTGGCCTTGCGCAGACGCACATCGGCGAGGTTGTCCGGCAGGCTTTGCAGGTTGGCCAGACTGGCGTGGAGCTTGCCTTCGTTGGCCATGTCGTCGGCCAGGTTCAGCGACAGTTGCTGATCGGAACTCAACTTGCCGCAACTGGCGCTGCTGGTCAGCGCCTCCCAGGGGTTTTGCCCGGTGTTGGCACAGCCACCGAGCAACAACAGGCAAACACCAGCCATCATTGCTTTCATCACCACTCCTTCATGCCCCCAATGCCTTGGCCAGGGCGGTGAAGCCCGGGCCGGCCAGGACGATCAATAATGCAGGGAAGAGAAACAGCATCATCACGACGGACATTTTTGCCGACATCTTCGAAATGTATTCCTGCAGGCGCGTGAGGCGCCGGTCATCGAGCAGTTGCTTGAGCGACAACAGCGATTTCATCGCCCCACCGCCCTGATGCAGCAACTGCTGGAGAATCACGCAGGTGTCGGTGAACTCATCCACCGCCAACAGTTGCGTGGCCTTGTTCAGTTCTTCGCCCAGTTCAAGGCCCGAGTCGACCCGGGCCAGCACCAGGCGCAACTCATGAGTCAGCACGGGGAGCAACGCTTGGCCTTCATGGCTCAGCACACGCAGTGCCTGCTCCACGGCCATGCCGGACTCGAAGAGGATGCGCAGCAACGGAATAAACGTGCCGATCTCACTGGCCAGTTGTTTCTGTCGCTGGGCAACGGCCATCACCAGCAACCGCTTGGGCAGCAGGTAGCCGACGCCGAGGGCGAACAACGGCGCGATCCATTGTTTTTCCACGGTGGGGAAAAACACCGATTGCAACAGCACTGCCAGGGCCAGCATCAACAACGGCGCACCGATCTGACAGGCAGCGAACAGCGAACGCTGGCGTGCGCTGCGCCAGCCGAGACGGCTGAGCAGGGTTTGCGTTTCGTTGTCGAGCTTGACGCTGTGCTGCCCGACCTTGCTCTCGCCGAGCGACTGCAACAGGTTGCCGAGGCGGTTTTCGCGAATCAGGTCGCCGTCCAGTCGCCGGATGATTTGCCGCGCGCGGCGACGCTGCTCCAGCAGATGGGCGATCAGTAACACGGCGGCGCCGAGCAACAACAAGGCGCTGATCATCAGAGGCGTCGTCATAGGCTGCGCAACATCCGCCAGAGCAACAGACTGCCGATCACCTGCATGCCGAACGCCGTGGCGAGCATTCGCTGCCCGGACGGGTCGTGCCACATGGCGACCAGATAAACCGGATTGGCCATCAGGAAATACCCAGCCATGGCAATCGGCAACAATCCCAGCACCCACGCGGTGAGGCGGGTTTCACCGGTCATGGCGCGTAATTGGCGCGCAGCCTGATCGCGTTCGCGGATCATCTTGATCAGGTTTTCCAGCAACTCACTGGCATTGCCGCCGTAGCGATGATTGACCTTGAGGCCAAGGGCGAACAGACGAAACTCGTCTCGCTCGTAGAGTTCGGCCAGATCCGACACCGCGTCCGGCAAACTCACCCCCAACTGGACGTTGCGCTGCACCCGGCCCATGGCGTTTTTCAGCGGTTCTTCGCTGACCTCGATGCCACCCAGCACCGCGTCGGCCAACGTGCGACCCGACTTCAGGCTGCGCACGGTGTAGTCGAGCAGTTGCGGCAGTTGCTCGATCATTCGTCGCAAGCGCCGTTGGTAGCGCCAACTGACGTACAACCGCACGGCCACTGGCGGCAACACCACCATCACCAGTACGCCGATCCATCCGGCGAGCGCCAGACCCAGCACGATGGCGAACATCCATAGCAAGACCCATGCACCAAGACGTTCGGTCGGCCGCCCCAGGCCCGCGCGCAAGAAGGCCCGTTCAAGGCCAGCCCAACGCGTTGGGGGGGCGTTTTCATGCGGCAGTCCCTCATTCAATCGCTCCATTACACGAGTGGCACCGCTCAGACGCCATGCCTTATAGAACAGACGCATGGATTGCCCGAACAACGCCAGACTGAGCAAGTACAGCAGCAGCGGTTTAAGCATGCCGTGGCCCTCAGTGCGCGAGCGTCGATTCGTGGCGCAGCTTGTCGCCGGCCGGGTTGACCGCCTCACGCAGAAAACCGACGCCTGTGCGCCGGTCGAGGCGGAACAAGGTGTTGGTGACATAGACGTCCTCGCGCACGCCCACCACTTCCACCACTTCGCTGACGCAGCGCCGACCATCGGGCAGGCGCGTCAGTTGAATCACCACATCCAGCGCGGCGCAGATCATCTGGCGCAGGGTGCGCTCGGCGATGGCGCGGCCGGTCAGGCCCACCAGGGTTTCCAGGCGCAGCAAGGCATCCTGGGCATTGTTGGCGTGCACGGTACTCATGGAGCCGTCGTGACCGGTGTTCATCGCCGTCAGTACATCGACCACTTCGACGCCTCGGATCTCGCCCAGGATGATCCGGTCGGGACGCATCCGCAGGGCGTTGCGGATCAGGTCGCTGGCCTTGACCTCGCCATGGCCCTCGGCATTCGGTGGCCGGGTTTCCAGACGCACGACATGCGGGTGGCCGAGCTGTAATTCGGCGACATCTTCAATGGTGACGAGGCGTTCGCTGGGGTTGATCAACTGGCTGAGAATGTTCAGTAGCGTGGTTTTGCCCGTACCGGTGCCGCCGCTGATGAGAATGTTGCAGCGCTTGCCCACCGCCTCCTGAATGAAATCGTAGATCGCCTGATCGATGGTTTGCATGGCCATCAGGTCAGTGCTTTTGAGCATGTCCTTGCGAAATTTGCGGATCGACAGGCACGGGCCGTCGAGGGCAATCGGCGGGATGATGGCGTTGACCCGGCTGCCATCGGGCAGGCGCGCATCGACCATCGGTGACGACTCGTCCAGACGCCGACCGAGCGGCGCCAGGATGCGCTGCATCACGCGTTCGACGTGGTGGGCATCGATGAAACGCAGGTCACTGAGGTGCAGCAGGCCATCGCGTTCGATAAACACTTTGTGCGGGCCGTTGACCAGAATCTCCGTCACCGAACTGTCGCGCAGCAGCACTTCGAGCGGGCCGAAGCCGGTCAGTTCATCAACGATTTCTTCGGCCAGACGCTCCATTTCATAACGGGAAATCGCCAGGTGCAGGCGTGCGATGTATTCGGCGACTTTGTCGATGACGAATTGCGCCAGCACCTGCCGCGAGCCCTCCAGCAGGTTTTTCCCGGACTCTTCGATGGCGTCGATGATGTAGCGGTGCAGCACCAGTTTCAGGCCATCGTGATCGGTATTACCGGTCGCCTGGCGCTGTGGGCCGCCGAACAATTGCTCGCCGTTCATGAGGTGCCTCGCAAGCGGTCGAACCAGGTGACCTTCGGTTTGGCCAGGCCTTCAGAGCGTTTGGCCAGGCACTCACCGAGGGTGCGCAGGCTTTGGCTGAGGGCTTCACGCGGCGCCAGTTCGAACAGGGTCACGCCTTGATTTTTGGCGTTCAGGCGCAGTTCCGGGCTGTAGGCGAGCACGGCGATCACTTCCAGGCCGAAGGTCTTGCCCAGTGCCTCTGAGTCGGGCGCAACGTTGCGCAGGTAGCGATCCACCAGCAAGCGGCCGTGGTCGAGTTTCACGCCTTTCTCGCGCCACTGGTTCAGCACCGCCAGATTGCGCCGGCAGTCGAGCACGTTCTGGTCGGTGTACCACAGCAACTTGTCGCAATGGCTGACAAAGGTGCGCAGCGCTTCGCTGTCAGGCTGGCCGGTGAGGTTGACCACGATGTGCTGGAAGTGTTGGCGCAAGGCGCTGAGCAACATGTACAGCTCCGCAGTGCTGGTGCGCTCCAGCGGCTCATCGGCAGGGGCATAGGCGAGAATGCGCAGACCGGCTTCGGTGCTGGTGAAGGCGCTGTCGATCAGGGTCGCGTCGAGGCGTCGCAAGTGGCGCAACGCATCGCCGAAATGGAAGGAACTCTCCAGCCCCAGCAAGGCCAGACTGTCACCGTGAGGCAGCCCCAGATCCAGCAACAGGGTTTGTTGACCACTCTTGTGCACCACCAGCGCCATATGGTTGGCCAGCAGTGCGCCGTCCGCATCGCTTTGCACACCGTAGAGCACCGTCAGCCCACCCAACGGGGTGTTCGGCGTCACCGCCGGCAGACGTTTACTCAGGCGCCGCACCAGCCCGGCGACTTCGCTGGAACGTGAGCCGTAGGCAACAAAGTCTCGCGCGCCGGCCCGCATGGCATTGAGTACAAGCTGATTGTCCATGCCGTCACCGAGGGCGACGATGGCGAGCATCGGTTTGGCTTCCAGAACGCCTTCGATCAACGCGCTCTGGGCCACCAGATGTTCGGGGTCGAGCCCGACGAAGACGAGGCTGGCGCAGGTGACGTCGACCAGCGCCAGCAGTTCATCAAGACTGCCGCCACCGGCACTGACCACCTGCCCCAGCGGTGCTAGCGCGCCTTGCAGCCACTCAAGATCGGTGTCGTTACGGGTGATGGCGAGGAAGGTCTGATTCAGGCTCTGGCTCATTGCGATAATCCGCTGCGTTTATCGAAGTTGCCGTTTTCAAGGAAGTACAGGCGATACCAGTTGGGGTCGTAGTTGCGCAGTTTTTCCCCGGGCAGCGAAGGCAGTGGTGCATTGACCGCCAGGGGTTGAACCAGGTGCGGGGTGACGATCATCAGCAGTTCACGCTCCTCGCGGTTGATCGATGAATTGCGGAAAAACGCGCCGATCACCGGAATGTCACCCAGCCCTGGAAATTTGCTCACCTGGGAAGCATTTTGCGTGCTGATCAAGCCGCTGATCACGAAGCTCTCGCCGTCGGCCAGCGAGATGCTGGTATCGGTGCGGCGGATAGTGAAGGCCGGCACCGTGGTGCCGCCGATGGTCACGCCATTGTTGTAGTCCAGTTCACTGACTTCCGGGGCGACCTTGAGCGCGATGCGGTCACGGCTGACCACGGTCGGGGTCAGCGTCAGACGGATGCCGAATTCCTTGTATTCGATGGAATAGCTGTTGCTGTTGGCACTGGGCACCGGGATCGGGATTTCGCCGCCGGCCAGAAAACTCGCGCTCTGACCGCTCAACGCCACCAGGCTGGGTCGCGCCAGGGTGTAGGCGAAACCGCTGCCCTCCAATGCATTGACGATGCCGAGAAATTTACTGCTGCCGCCGCCCCAGACAATGTTGAACATGTCGTTGGCCAAGGGAATGTTCGGCGCAGTGATCGGCACCGTACCCGGCCTGACTCCGGTGCCGGGCACCGTGCCCGGAGTGCCGAACAGGAAGTTGTTCGAACCCTTGCCGTAAATCGAAGTGCCGGCCTCTTTGAGTTTGGTACGGCTGACTTCAACAAAACGTATGTCGGTCTGCACCTGCGAGGGCAAGGTCGGATCATCCGTGACCGGCAGGGAAACGGTCTTCATCGCCGCACTGGCCTTACCTTGCACGAACACCATGCTTTGCCGTGGAGCACTGGCGCAGGCCGTCCAGATCATCAGCGTGGTTGCGCCGGGCCCAACGCCTGTGAGCAACACGGCCTTATCGCCGGTGGCACGCACGTCGGCGATTTTCGGATCGCCTACAGCGACCCGCGTGATCGCCACCGGCGATTGCAACGCCTGCTGCAAACCTTCGCCGACTTCCAGCACCGAGGGCAATGGCCCCAGCGCGGCGCAATTGCCGGTGGCGGCGACGGCGCTGCCGATCGAGGTGACACTCAGCAGCGAGGCCCAGAGCAAACCGTTGAACAGAGGCGTAAAGCGTATGCGCATGTAAAGGCGTCCTTGCTCGATTCAGGGTGTGGTTTGGGCGGTTTCAGCACCGCGGATGACTTCAACGGTGGGTTTGCGTGGGCCGGGCTGGCCGGCCACGGCCATGGGTTTGGGCGGCGGGGCCTGGGACAGTTGACTGAACTCGATCAGTTCGCGGCGAGGCGTGTCGAGCTGGGTAGCGACATTGTTTTCGCCCGCCCAGTATTTCGCCAGTTGCTGCTCATCGGCGCTGCGCACGGCCAGGCGCAAGACACCAGCGCTGGACGCCAGCATCAAGCGGCTGGCCAGCGTCTCTGGCACGGCCAGCAGCACGCTGCGGGCGGCCTGGCGCTGTTGTTCCTGTTTGAGTCGCTCCTCATCACTGCGTGCGGGATCTGCAGGCTGGCCGTCGTTGGTCAGGCCCAACTGGTTGCCGACGCCGAGCACACGCACCGCCGACACCACTTGTTGTGCCGAGGGCTGTGGATTGTTTTCGTCCTTGCGCAGAAACAGCAGCACGTCGACGTAATCGCCGGGGGCCAATTGCCCGCCGGCGTTGATGACTTCGTCCACCGCCACCGCCACCGCCCGTTCGCCGGGGCGAATCATGCGGGCCAGTGAGCTGCCGGATTCGAAGCTTTCGTCACTCAGCCAACTGCCGGCGCTCAAGTGCCGCCAAGGCGCACGGCCGATGACTTGATTGACATTGCCCAGGCTGCCGGCAGGCGCAGTGCGCAGTTTTTCCACGGCAACGTCGGCGGCGGTGATGTTCACGAACGGCGGGATGTCTCGCAGCAGTACGACGACGGGCTGACGCGTCGGGTCTTCCACAGGTTCGGTTTTGACGGCTGACGGCACCACAGGCTCAGTGGCGGGGGTAGCGACCGGTTCAGCGACCGGTGCCCGGCTCAAGGTAAGCCCCCAATATCCGGCAATGATGGCGCCCGCCAGTAACAACCCGGCCAGACCCAGAGTGACGCGACTGTTCATGACGGCTCTCCCTTTCCCGCATCGCTTTGTCTCTCATGCAATGTCCCGTGAATTCCAACGAGATAACTTCGCAATCAGGCAGCTATGAACAAGTAACTATTTCGCTATTTAACCGTAGCGCAGGCAGAACAAAACGCCATTACGAAGTGGGAAATATCCAGCAAAAGTAGAGGTCTAAGGCGCCAAATGTGGTTTTCTGCCGTTAAACGGCGCCCTACTACTTAGGTGTTAATCCGTTCTTACAGTTGAAGGGGTGGCAATTGCCAACAATGCTGAGGGTGGCACAGGGAAATCATGTTGCGAACGCGCAACACCTGGTGTGCCCCAAGGAGAATGCTTATGTCGTATTCCAAGGTTGCTCAAAAAATCAAATCTCATCTCGCCCTCTACAAAGGCTTGGGCAAAGACACTGAAGGCGCGTCCGCCATCGAGTACGCGCTGGTCGTCGGCCTGGTGGCGCTGGTGATTGCCGCATTCGGCAACGGTATAGGCAACGCGGTCACCACCATCCTGACTACAATCCAGACCGCCCTCACCTGATCGGACCGATAACTTGTCAATACGCCCATTGGGTTCTACCGTCAGCACTCAGTCCATTGCAGGTGTTGCCCATGAACTCTCCATACTCCCCGCGCCAGCAGTTGCTCCTCGTCGACGATGAAGAAGACGCACTGCTGGAGCTGGCAGAGTTGCTGGAGGGTGAAGGCTTCACCTGTCATACCGCCACGTCGGTGAAGCTGGCCCTGCACCATCTGACCCGCCACCCGGATATCGCCCTGGTGATCACTGATCTGCGCATGCCCGAAGAAAGTGGCATGTCGCTGATCAAGCGGCTGCGTGAACACACCTCACGCCAGCATCTGCCGGTGATCGTCACGTCCGGGCATGCGGACATGGAGGATGTCAGCGATATGCTGCGCCTGCAGGTGCTGGACCTGTTCCGTAAACCGATCTATCACGTACGGTTGCTGGAAACCCTGGACAACCTGTTTCCCAAGTCCAAAGCCCACATCGTTTGAGGTAGCTGACCCCGCATAACACCGGGGTCAGAGGGGATCAATGCGCAGTCACCCGATGACGCATACCCGAATTGCTCGGCGACAACGCCAGCGCCAATTGGGTGCGATTGTGCATGTGTGTCAGGCGCAAGACCTGCGAGACATAGAGCTTGACCGTGTTCTCGGTAATCCCCAGTTCACAGGCAATCTGATAGTTGGTCTGGCCCTTGCCGACCAACCGTGCAACATCGATCTGGCGGGGCGACAACTGATTGAAGATTTCCGGTATCTCCACCCCCTCGCCATCACCCGACGCCTCTTCACTCACCGTCGAAGGCCCGCGGCGTACTTTGTCGAGGTCCTGGTAAAGATCGTCGATCGACTCGGACAGGTATTGCAGCTTTTGATTGAGGTGGCCCAGCTGCAGGGTTTTCTGCCGTTCCCGCAATGCCGCTTCCTGACGCTGCAAACCTTCGAGCAGTTCGTCCAGGTCAATGGGCTTTTGGTAGTAATCGGCAATGCCGGCACGCAAGGCCTTGATCACGTCCTGCTTGTCGGCGCGCCCGGTCAGCATGATGGCCTCGAAGACCCGATGTTTACCCGACAACCGCTGCAGTTCCTGCACCAGTTCAATGCCGTCCATGTCCGGCATGTGCAGGTCGCACAGCACCAGGCCAATGGCGGTGTCCTCGGTGAATTGTTCAATGGCCTGCTTGCTCGACTCGCAAGGCACACATCGGTAGCCACTGCTCTCGATGAATTCGCAGAGTTCCTCGACAATCAGCGGTTGATCGTCGACCACCAGCACCTTTACAACAGATGTAAGCTCGTTCACATGCCACTCCATGCTCGGGCCAAAGGCTGACCGTTCCTGTACTTACAGTACGCTGCCGTACAAACACTGATTTGAAAGTAGACCCACTTTCCGACTATGTACATAGCAGTAGTGGCAAGGCGCGACTAATGGAGCCACAACAAGGTGAGAATTGACCCTGCCAGCACGAACGGTGCAAATGGCAGCTTTTTTGACGCTTCAGGCCTCATATATCGAAGACGTTCTCTAAGCCTTTGACTCATATGCAACCAGAGCCTTGGCGCCAACAGGACCCAGAGTGCACTGGCAAGCGCTGCGCCGATAAACACGCCGAGCAAGTGAGCACCGTCCGTCGCAACGCCAAAGGCTGTCATTAGTTTCACATCGCCTGCGCCAAAACGTTTCAGCGCATAACCGGGAAGGGTGAACGCCAGGGCCAGCAGCACCGCCCAGGCTCCTTGAACCGGTTCGGCGCCGAGCCAAGTGTTGCCGGTCGTCAGTAGATAAACGGTGGCCAACCCTCCAACACCCAAAGTCAGGCCGTTACCGATATGCCGTTGTCGGGCATCCTGCGCCGCGCAAAGTGTCAGCCAGATCAGTAGGACAAAGCTGTGCATGCGGTAAAAAACGTCCCTTTTGGCTGAATGATTCTATGCTGATATTAAGCAGTGAATGTCAGGGTAGACGCACTCATGAAATCCAGCCTCCCCCGCAAGCAAAAAGGCGCTGTCGCCATCGAATTCGCCTTGGTGTTCATCGTGTTCTTCGCCGTGTTTTATGGCTTGGTCAGCTACAGCCTGCCGCTGTTGCTGATGCAGTCGTTCAATGAGTCCACTGCCGAGGCCGTGCGCCGTAGCGTGGCGCTGGATCCGGCCTCTGCCGATTACTCAACCACCGTCATCACCACGGCCCGTACCGAGCTGACCCGCCAATTGGCTTGGCTGCCCGGCGCATTGAATTTCGATGCGGCCACCGACAGCAACATCACCTATGTCGGCGGCGTGCTGACGGTGACGGTCAACTACCCCACCGCCAAGCTCAATCAGGCGCTGCCGTTTCTGGTGCTGCCCGGCATCGGTTCGGTGCCGCGTCTGCCAGTGACATTGAGCGCGTCTTCGAGCCTGCAATTTTGAGTTCCGGTGACAAGCTGTTCGCTCGCCTGCTCAATCGACAACCCGAGACGCCACAGCCTCTGGACAGCCCTGTGGTGCCGAGTGTCGGCCTGCAGCTGTATCTGGACGGCGAAGGCCACGTCAATCATTTGAGCGGCCCCTTGCGCCATGTGCTGGCGCAGCGGATGTCCGGCCCCCAGCCCGCGCATCTGCTGGAGTATGTGTTGCCCTACAGCAGCCTGGCGATAGAAGGTCGCCCCGCCGACTGGCAAGGACAATTGCTCGACCTCGATTTTTTCAGCCAGAACGGTGCACCGCTGCACTTGCGCGGCTGGGTGCAGGCCCAGGGCGATGGCTGGCTTTTGCAGTTGCTGGACATCGGTGACTTGCTGGGTGAGCGGCTTCAGGCGCGCAATCGTGAGCAATGCCAGTGGCTGGCCACGCAGATGCGCGATCAGTTGCGTTTGTGCAGCCTTGCGCGCCTGCCCGATGTGCTTGGCGAACAACTGCAACGCTTGAGCCAGCAGTTGCACATTCCATGTCTGGCAGTGGCCCTGCTCGATGAGCAAGGCCTGGGTTGGCAGATTCATCAGCACTACGCCGCGCCAGATGCACCGCAGATGTGGCATGACCAGCAACGATTGGGGACCGGGCTCGACAGCCTCAACGGTGCGTTACCACAACGCTTGCTGGCCAGCGAACAACCACGCCTGAGTGCGCTGTTCGGTCTCGACGAAAGCTTCGCCGTGCCTTACCGCGATGCCCAAGGTGTGGCGGCGTGGTTGCTTTGCGCAGGCTACAACGCGAAGCAACAGGCGCCGGACCTGAACGATCACGACTGGCTGCTGTTGGCCGCTGCCGTCGCCGCCCCTCTGCTGGAGCGCCTGCGCGAGCATCACCATCACCAGCAACTGGAGCGCCTGGAGATTCTGCAAGCATTGCTCGGTACGGGTTGGTGGGAGATGACCCACGACGGCAGCGAAATACAGTTGGCCCCGGCACTGGCTGCCAGCCTGGGTGTGACGCTTGAACGGTTGCCGATTCAGGACTGGTTCGCCCCTGTGCATCCTGCCGACCGCGATGAGCTGCGCAGTCGCCTGCAAGCCTTGCAGGATGAGGGCGCTCCGCTGGAAGTATGCGTGCGCCTGCAACGCAGCGATCAACCGCAGCCGCTGTGGTATCGCCTGCAAGGTCGCTCTTTGGGCATCGGCGCCGAGCGAAGGCTGGTGGGTTTCATGCTCGACATCAGCGACATCAAGAATCAACAGCAACAGGCCGCCGCCGCCCATGCACGCCTGGACAATCTGATCGCCAGCGCCCCCGCCGTGATCTACGTGCAACGCTACGTCGAGGGGGCGCTGCAACCAACCTTCTTCAGCGCCAGCCTGCAACCCTTGCTGGGCTGGACGCTGACCGACTGTGACGATGGCCGACTGGTGGAACACATACACCCCGAAGACCGTCCTCGCTATTTCGAACGCACGCGGCAGTTGCTGCGCGAAGGCTCGGTGAGCACGCGATATCGGATGCTCGACCGCCAAGGCAACGCACACTGGCTGCTCGACGAAGCCAAACTGCTGCGCGACGACTTGGGCCTGCCGGTCGAGGCCGTGGGTTTATGGCTGGACGTCACCGAAGCGACCCTCGCCGCCGAGCAAATCAAGACCAGCGAAGAGCGCTACCGGATGCTGGTGGAAGATTCCCCAGCGATGATTTGCCGCTATCGCCCGGACTTGACCCTGACCTTCGGCAACCGGCCCTTGGCGACTTATCTGGAATGCACAGCGGAGCAGTTGCCCGGGGTAAATCTGGGCAACTGGATGTCGGACGAACAGCGCCAGGCGTTCGTCCAGCGCCTGGCACAACTGACCCCGCAACTGCCAGTGAGCACCGCCGAGATCAATCTGCGCCTGCCCGGCCGCGAACACGCGTGGTGGGTCTGGTCGGATCGCGGGGTATTCGATGAACACGGGCAACTGATCGAGGTACAAGCCGTGGGTCGCGACAACACCGAGGTGCGCCGCTCGCAACAACAACTGACCCAGAGCGCGAAAATGGCCACCCTCGGCGAAATGGCCACCGGCCTGGCCCACGAGATCAACCAGCCGCTGAATGTGATGCGCATGGCCATCGTCAATGTGCTCAAGCGCTTGAACAATGGCGACGCGCAGATCGACTACCTGACCGACAAGCTCAATCGCATCGACGCCCAGGTTCAAAGGGCAGCGCGGGTGGTGGATCACATGCGCGTGTTCGGGCGCCGCTCGGAAATCGAACAGCATCCGTTCAACCCTCTCGACGCCATTGAAGGCACGTTGTCGCTATTGTCCGAGGGCTTGCGCGGTAAAGGCGTCGAGTTGCGTATCAAAGAGGCCGGTTTTGAAGTCCAGGTGCGCGGTTACGTCGATCAACTTGAGCAGGTGCTGATCAATCTGATGGTCAACGCCCGCGACGCCTTGCTCGGCAAACGCGAGGCTGACCGCGACTTCCAGCCATGGATCGCGGTCTATGCCGAGTGCGATGAGCATGTGGTGCGGCTATGGGTCGAGGACAACGGTGGCGGTATTGACCCGCGCTTGATTGAACGGATTTTCGAACCGTTTTTCACCACCAAACCGGTCGGCGTCGGCACCGGGTTGGGGTTGTCGGTCAGCTACGGCATCGTCGACAACATGGGCGGACGCCTGAGCGTGCGCAATGGTGACGAGGGCGCGCGGTTTTGTATCGAACTGCCGATGGCCGAGGACGATCAGATCACCAGATAGGCCTTGCCGGTCTGGCCACAGGTCATATTGGCGCCGACATCGACAGCCATCAGGTTGATGCCAAGACTATTTAGCAAGTTGTTGAGCAACGGATCGAGCAGCGGGCTCAACAGGTTGGTGATCAGCGGTTGGAGAATGCTGGCGACATCACTTATCGAACTGGCAACGCCCGCAACGATGGCACCAAACGGGTTACCGCCTTGCGGCTTATAAACAATCAGATTAATACCGGCCAGAGTGCTCGCCAGGCTACCGACAACATTGCTGGAGGGCGTGGCGGACAACGTGCTCGGCGGCAGTTTAAGGTTGGCCGGTATTGGGAAAGGTGTAGTGCTGGAATAAAGCAGATCTTGAGTACTGCCCGCCACGCTGGTGCTGGCCATGATCGCGATGCCGCCGGCGCCATACTGAACATGGGTGCTGGCATCACAACTGCCGATCCCCAGAATCTTGTGGCAGGTCACAATGCCGAGGTCGATCAACGGCAAAGGCGTAACCGTGGGTTCGGCGGCCGATGAAAAAGCATTGGTCGGATCGATTTTGCCGACCTTGAGATCAGCAATAGACGTGGTGGTATGAGCCGTCAGGCTCTTGGTGCCGCTGGTGCCGGTTGGGCATGTGTAGTCAGTGACGTAGCTGGTGGCGCCACCGGCATCCAGGCTGATATCGATTTGGGGCGACGGCAACAATTTCGGATCCAGTTGCTGACAACCGGCACCCAGCAGGCAAGCGGCCGAGTTGAGCGTAGCGACCAGGTTCAGACTCAACAGTGAATTGAGAGTCGGGGTCAAAGTACCGACCAGCCCCAGCACTGCGTTGCTCAGCCCGCTCACACCAGTCAGCACCGGCAGATTCACTGACAGCATCGTGCGGATCTGTGCAGTGCGAACATAAATCCGGTCAGGCCCGGTGGGGTTGATCTTGGCCAACGCCGGATTGCCGATGGCGGAAAACTGCGGCGGCTCGATCACTTTGACCCGCACCGTGACATTCGCCAGCCCAAGCACGCTGATTGGCAATGTCGCAGCCACCGCGCTTTTGCTGTTCGCCAGTTGCACGACGCCCTGAATCAGCTGCAGCAACTGCACGTCGGCATCCAGCCCGGCCGATGTGGTGCCGGTCTGCAGTTGTAAAATGTCTCCCAGTTTGACGGGGGCGGCACTGAGCGCCGCCGCTTGCAGGTTGCCTAGAGCGGTAATCACTTCGGCAGTCGCACCATTGGCCTGAACTACGGCCGCAGCGGCCTGAATCAGCTGGGTCACCGAGGCTTGGGTGTTGAGTAGCTGGGTGTAATCACCGGCGGCCACATTAAGGTTGATCGCCAGTTGGTCCAGGTATTTGAGCAGATTGATGTCCGTGTGGAGCAACCCGTCCCAGCCGAGTAACGTCAGGTTGACGTTGCCTCCGAGCAACCCCGAAAACACTGGGTTCAGAATCTTCGATCGCGCTGTGTTGATACTGCCCAGCGTACTGCGGATGCTCAATTGGGCAACCGGTGGCTGTGGCTGGGCAGCAACGGCAGAAGCACGAAGTACGGTGTTGAGGCTGACCGACGCCCCACTGAACAACGCATACACAGCATTGGCAAAACTGGTGGCTACGGTGTGACTGGCGGCGACTTTGATGGCGGTCGCCTGGGTTGCACTGACGGTGAAGGTACGCAGACCGGTTGGCCCGGTAAGCAGAGTGCCGCAGGTCGTCGCCAGAGTGTTACTGGCATTGACGGCGAAGCCATTGCGCACGGCGCTTTGCCCGGCGTAACTGGCAGCGGTCAGACCGGACTGACAACTACCACCGCGACTCACGGCCTCAAGCGCCGCGGTGTCGACGACTCGCTGCAGCTTGCGCTGTTCCATGTACAGCCGACCGCTGTCGACCACCACCAGCATCAACACCAGCGCCAACCCCAGGGTCAGCGCCGCCATCAAACCGATTGCCCCCCGCTGCCGGGCCGGACCATTGAACTGCGAACGAGGCGACATGCCGCACTCCTTTGCCGGCGCACTGCCGAGCGCTACCTCCATTGATGGAGTTGAGTGTAGACGGGGCTGAGCGAGACGGCTGGCAGAACGCCACGTCACCTGACGACGAACCCTGTGGGATGGCGTCAACCTGAGGATGGGTTAGCGCGGTGGATAGTTCGCCAGAATCCGGCCGACCGTTTCTCGAACCGCAGCGCTGCGATCCGCCGGGTTGGGGGTGCTGCTGAGCATGCGCTCATCGCTGCCGCGCCACACCAGTTTGCCGTCCTTGCCATCGAGCAGGTCGATCTGGAGGGTCGCGACCTTGTAGGTGATGTTGCGCGTTTCGTTGTACATCGGCGCGCCCCAGTAACCATTCCACGGCCCACCCCAACCGCCGCCGTAGTTGGTCGTCACTTGCTGCTGACGATCCTCGACGATCAGGTAAGTCTGCACACTCAAATCACCCTTGGCGCCGGCCGCGGCCGGGCGCAAGCCGCGCTGATCGAGTTGATCGGCGACCGCTTGGCGAATGCGTTGTTCGGTCAGGTCGCTCCTGATCCGAGGGTCATCGGGGCGGTATTGCAGGGCGGGCTCTTTCCAGCTCCAACTGCGATACGCGGCAAAGTCGCGGCTGGCATCGAAATCATGATTGACCGGGTTGGCGGCGCAGGCGCTGAGCAGCGCGGCCATGGCCAGTAAAACGAGACGGCGGAACATGGAATTTCTCCGGTTGAAGACATGAACCTGCGACAGCGCCCCCATTGCTGAGCGCTAACTCGGAGGATACGCCGACAAGGCTTTTTCCACAGCCTCGCGAATGGCATCGGTGCGATCGATCTGGCTGCCGTTGTCCGCCGTTTCGGCGCTGGCACTCCAGACCGGTTGACCGGTGCCGGCATCGAACAAGTCGACCTGCACCACCACTACCTGCTCTTGATAAGTGCGCACGATGGGCACCGTGTTGTACATCCCGTAACCGCGACCATAACGGTCATAGCCGCCGTATCCGCCGTAGTAACCGCTGTTGTCCTGCACCTGGCGCAGGCGGGTTTGCAGGCTCAGACGGGCGCTGACCAACAGGTCGGCCGGGCGGTTGTCATGCAACGGGCGCAAGCCGCGCTGGTCCAGCCCATTGCTGACCGCTTCGGCCACTTGCGCCGAATCGGCCCACGCGGTGCCGGGTGGCAATTGTCCGTTGAGCCACGCCCAACTGCGATAACGCCCGTAATCGCGTGGTGGCGCCGGGTAGGCGCTGCGATCAAAGGTGTTGGCCGCTTGCGGCGGCGCGGGCGGCAAGGGTAGCGACTGCGCCACATAGGGGTTGTTGCCCTGGCAGGCGGCCAACCCCAGACACATCAGCAATAACCCGCATTGAGCGTTCATTTCAGGCTCCGATCAGATCGGCCGGCAGATCCAGTGCAAGTAACGCCCAAGCCCGGCGAAGCTTGGGTGACGACGGTGAGCGAGTTCCATCTCGAGCAAATCCACGAGTTCGGCGCGGGCCTGGAATTCGACCGGCATGTAATCGTGGAACACCCTCACCCCGCTTTGGGTTTCGACCTGCCACAGGCCTGCGAGTTGCGTCGCCAGTTCCCGTGGGTCGAGGGGCATCTGCGGGGTCAGGCTTTGTTTTTCGCCGGCCATGACGTTCTTGCGCATCTTCTTGAAATGGCCTTTGAGCAGGTTGCGGTAGATCAGCGCATCACGGTTGTAGAACGCCAGGGACAGCCAGCCGCCGGGCGTGGTCAGTTGATGCAACACCGGCAGGATCGCGTGGGGTTCGGCCAGCCATTCCAGCACCGCGTGGCAGATCACCAGATCGTAGGGTTCGGTGAGTTGCCCGAGCAGTTCCTGCCACGGCGCCTGAATGAACGTCGCGGTTTGCCCGGCATCGGCAAACCGCTGGCGCGCACCTTCAAGCATCGGCTCGGCCGGCTCGGTAAAGGTCACATCATGCCCGCGCTCGGCCAGCCACAGCGACATGTGGCCCAACCCGCCACCGATGTCCAATACGCGCAACGGTCGATCCGGCAGCGCTTCGGCAAGGTCCGCCTGCAACACTGCGAGGCGAATCGCGCCTTTGGCACCGCCGTAGATTTTTTCGGCGAAACGGGTCGCCAACTGATCGAAATGCCGGTCGCTCATCAGCTGAACCGCCGTTCGCTGTCGGCGAGCTTGCTGCGCACCACGTCATTCATGTCCAACCCCAACTCGCTGCACAGCAGTAACAGATACAGGACGATATCGCCGACTTCCTGCCCGGCGTGGGCCAGTTTGTCCGCCGGCAACTGACGCGACTGGTCTTCGCTCAGCCACTGGAAGATTTCCACCAGTTCGGACATCTCGACGCTGGCGGCCATGGCGAGGTTTTTCGGGCTGTGAAATTGCCGCCAGTCATTGCGGTCGCGAATGGCGTGCAGGCGTTCGGTCAGTTCAACAAGGTTCATCGGGCTCTCCTGAAGGCGTATAGCTTCGGGGGGATGCCGGTTGAAGGCAAGGGGCTGTCACAGGATTGAGGCAAACCCTCTATAGTTGCAGGGAACTCGGCCACCCACGTTGTGGCCCAAGGCTCAGCTCTTTCATCAGGATGCACACATGCAGGTAGAAAGCTTTTTCGAATGGCTCGGCCAGGCACTCGGCTCGGTCATCCGCTTTATCGTTGATGGCCTCAGCGGGCTGTTCAACCTGTTGAGCAATGCCGGCGGCAACTTTGTCGACGGTTTGGCCAGGACCTTGGGCATGGATACGTCGATCATCAGCATCATCGCGCTGATCGTCGGCTTGATGCTGCTGTGGTCCGCGATCCGCGCATTCATGAATGCATCGATCATTGCCGGGATCATCTGGTTGCTGCTGGGGTTATGGCTGCTGAGCTGGATCATCCACTGACACCGCAAAACCCTGTGGGAGCGAGCAGGCTCGCCCCCACAATTGATCGCCTTGCAACCCGCATCAATCGCTACAATCCCCGCTCCCCCAAGGAGCCCGCATGTCCAACCTGATTGCCGACTGGCGTGATCGCCCGACTCACCGCAAGGTCTGGGCGCTTGCTGCGCCGATGATCCTTTCCAATATTTCCGTACCACTGGTGGCGCTGGTCGACAGCACCGTCATCGGCCACCTGCCTCACGCCCATCAATTGGGCGCGGTGGCGGTGGGCGCCAGCCTGTACACCTTTCTCGCCTGGGCCATGGGTTTTCTGCGCATGGGCACCACAGGCTTCGCCGCGCAAGCGGCCGGGCGCAGTGATGGCGCGGCGTTGCGGCAAATTCTGTTGCAAGGTCTGCTGCTGGCGCTGGGACTGTCGCTGGTGCTCGGCACTTTGGGCGTACCGTTAAGCGGCGTGGCGTTGCACTTCATGCAACCGTCGGCGGAACTTGATCAACTGACCCGCGACTTTTTCCACACCCGGTTGTTCGGCTTGCCCGCCGCGCTGGCCAGTTACGCGCTGGTCGGCTGGTTCCTCGGCACGCAGAACGCCCGGGCGCCGCTGGCGATACTGCTGACCACCAACCTGATCAACATCGTGCTAAACCTGTGGTTCGTCATGGGGCTGGACTGGGGCGTGGTCGGCTCGGCTCGGGCTTCCGTGATCGCCGAATGGAGCGGTGCCCTTCTGGGGCTAATGCTGACCCGCAAAGCATTGCGCGCCTATCCGGGGCATATTGTCTGGGCCGCCCTCAAGGTGTGGCAGAGCTGGCGCCCGCTACTGGCGGTCAATCGCGACATTTTCATCCGCAGCCTGGCGCTGCAATCAGTGTTTTTCATGATCACCGTGCAAGGCGCTCGTCTCGGCGATGCCACTGTCGCGGCCAACGCATTGCTGCTCAACGGCCTGCTGCTGACTGCTCACGCGCTGGACGGTCTGGCCCACGCGGTCGAGGCGTTGTGTGGACACGCCATCGGTGCCCGTGATCGCCTCGCGTTGCGCCGTTCTCTGGTGGTGGCCGGCGGTTGGTCGCTGATCGCCAGCCTCGGATTCGCCACGCTGTTTTTGCTGGCGGGGCATGTGTTTATCGAAATGCAGACCAACATCCAGAGCGTGCGCGACACGGCGTTCATTTATCTGCCCTACCTCGCCGTGCTGCCGTTGATTGCGGTCTGGAGTTACCTGCTCGACGGTCTGTTCATCGGTGCCACCCGTGCGCGCGAAATGCGCAACGGCATGCTGCTGACAGTGCTACTGCTGGTGCCGTTCGCGTGGGCGCTGCAAGGTTTGGGCAATCACGGTCTGTGGATAACGTTTCTGTTGTTCATGGTGCTGCGCAGTCTCACCCTCGGCGCGCAAGCCCTCTGGCTCAAGCGCAACGACGGTTGGTTCAGCGGCGCGACTCACTGAGTCGGCGTGTGTTCGATGAACCCGACCACTTGATCAAGCACCGGCGCCAGTCGACGCAGTGGCCGTGACAGCGTCGCCACCAGCGTTATGTGATTGGGCCGCGAGTAATACAAATCCTGCACCGGCACCCCGACCTCGCGCAGTTTGCGCGCAAGGCCGCCGGTGTTGCGTGTCGGGTTGACCAGATCATCTTTGTTCGCGGCGATCAGCAGAGCCGGTGGAGCGTGGCGACTGACGTGATTGATAGGCTGCGATTGCGGCGGTGAGTCCGGCCAGAAAAACACCGGGCGCACGTCTGGATTCTTGATCGGCAGAAAATCATAAGGCCCGGCCAGACCGATCCAGCCGCTGATGTCACCGGGCGACATGCCCACCGCCGCGAGCCAGTCCTTGTCCAGCGCCAGCATCGCCGCGTTGTAGCCACCGGAGCTGTGGCCCATCAGATACAAGCGCTGCGGATTGCCGGAAAACTCGCGGATGTGCGTTTTGGTCCAGGCAACCGCCCGGGCGCCATCCTGCAAGAACTGCGGGTAACGCACCTGCGGATACAAGCGATAATCCGCCACCACCGCGACTATCCCCCGCGATGCCAGCGCCTCACCGACAAACGTGTAGTCTTCACGCTCGCCACTGTTCCAACTGCCACCGTAGAAAAACACCACCACCGGCGCATCCGGCAACGCATGATGCGGCACATACACATCGAGCTTCTGCCGGGGATCGTCGCCATAAGCAATGCCCCTGGTTTTGTCGAACGTGGTGTCCGGGGTCAGCGCATTGAGCAGTTTGACCGGTGAACAACCGCTCAGTGCCAACAGCAACACGCCCCCCAGCATTGCGCCGAACCCTTGCCGGAAAAAACCTGCCATACGCGCAGAACCTCATCTCAAAATTGATCGCCGTGCCACTGGCGACGTACATGGTCAAGCCGCTCCTGCTGGGTCAGCCCCACCGGGGGAGGCACCAGCACGGCACGCGGATGCAGCAAGCGTAGCCACAACCAGCCATCGAGCACGGTGCGGTCGCTGAACCCCAGCTCCAGGCCTTGCTGGACATGGGAGGCCATTGCCGCGTAATCGGTTCCCAACGATTGGCACCAGCGCCAGATGTGCTGCTCCAGCAGGCAGGTTTGCAGGCGCTCGCGCTGACGACGGGTGAGGTTTTCTTCAATGTTCAGTGGCTCGACGGCCAGCCCGGGGTTACGCAACTGCTGCCAACCCTGACTGCCAATCGCGTAGTCGGCCCAGGTGCCACCGAACCAACGCAACAGGCGGATCGGCCCGAGCCAGCGACTCAATTCGCCAGCGTCGCAGGCGTCGAAAAAATAGCTCGCGGTCTGGCGGTTGTAATAGCTGAGCAAGGCCCGATGGCTCAAGCCGAACGAGACCGTGAGCATGCGCTGCAAGTGGCTGAGCAGCTCCTGCGCCGTTGCCTCGCTGCCCAGCAGCAGACCGCGCCAGGTATCCGGGTCGCTGTGACACAACGACGCCAATGCCGGGCAATCGTGCAAGTCGACCAGCACCGGACCGTGCTCACTGACCGGTTGAAACTCGGTACCGTCAAACAGCCTTAAGCGCCGCACTCCGGGGAAGCCCTGATGCAATACCGTCAATGCCCGCGCGGCATCCGCGCCGTCGAGCAACAGCCATTGCGCCGTTGGCTCATGCGCCGCGCCACTCATGTTGCGCCGCTCTGTTCAAGCGCCGCGACCAGCCGACAACTGCAGACCGACTCTGCGCAGTGGCTGAAACTGCCACCTCCCGGAATCAGGCACAGCAGCAATAATGGTTCGCCCGACGTCAGCAGTTGCTGCAAGCCTTCACTCACCAGCCGGTCCGGCACAGGCACCGGCGGCTCATCGCTGATCTGCGCCTCCATGACCGACGGCAGGAGAACGCCGCTGATCACCGGTTGATCTGGATCGCCCTCAAAGAAACTCACCACCACTTCCACGCCATCGCTCAGCGCCGCCAACGGCGCATCGGCCAAGGCCGGTGCGAGCGGCAGCCAACAATGACTCGGCGCCGCACCTTCGCCCTGATAGAGCCAATCGAACTGCACCGCCACCGGCCGCCTGCAGTCAGGCTGCGGCTCATCGACCGTCACCACCCAGGCCCGCTGCAGGCTGTGCATGCGTGGTCTCGACGGCATTGCGGCCGCCGCAGACGGCGGCAACTGCAGCGCGCCGAACAGTCGGTTGGCATAGGGCAGATCAAGGGCCGGATCCGCGCTATGTTCAATCCGCGTCAACAACCAATGGCGATTGCACTCGGCGAACGGATGATCGGCCAGGCGCAGCCATTGACCGCTGCGCAACGCCGCCAAATCACTGCGTCCTTCAGCATTTGGCGCCTGCCACGCGCCCTCGCCCTGAAACGATTCCAGCAATTGCCAATGGTGTACCGCGGGAGAAGAAAAAGGATCGGCGTGCTCGCCTTGATACTGCGCGACGTCAGCCAATGGCAACTGTGCCGGATCATCGCCGAACACCAGGCAATGCCGGTCGTGCGCGTGTTCAAAGAAATAGTGAATCCGTGCCTGCGCGCACAAGCGCTGGAGCAGTTGCAGATCGGACTCACGGTATTGCGTGCAGAACGTGCGGGCCGGGTAGTCGCCGCGCAACGCGAAGCGTCGCTGAGCGCCGACAATCCCGTGTTCCCTGAGTACCTGATCGATGATCTGCGGCACCGTTCGGCCACTGAATATCCGCTGACTGATACGCAGGTCAAGGCAACCGAGTTTCGGCCCCAGACGGATCCGGCTCAGCCGCGAACCGTGCCCGTGCTCATGCTGGACAAGACTCTGCAACTGCCCGTGCAAGCCCTCCCCCGACGGTCCGAAACACAGGAACGCCGAACGGTAAAGCAGGCCGGCGAGATCCAGCTGCGGATCGTCGATCAACACATCGATCTCGAACGCAAAAGGCTCGCTGAGGGCTTCGCTACCGGTAAAGGCCAGGACTTCGAAAGGGGCGGACAGGCCCGCTACATCGAGACGAAACGACGACTCGTTGACTGGATCGAACATGGGCGGATCTCTACAGGAGGGGCGGTCGGGGATTCTCGCCGAGACCCCGTGCCGAGTAGAGTGCCGAAGTACAACTTAGGAAATGACCTACGCGAAAAGCAGACCGGATGACTTTGCCGGCCTGGATAGCCAAGCATTTCGCGAAGATTTTGGGATGTATCCCACCGAGCCATCCGATTTTTCCGCAGCGTTTGGGAAAATTTCAGACAACCCGGCGAGATTGCAACCTGGCCTCAGGAGGACAGGTAGGAGGAGCGGGTCAGGCCCAGACGCAAGGCATCGAGAAATTGCGTACGTTCGCTGGCACTGATGCGGGCACTGGCGCATTTGTCGCGGTAGTGAGTCATCAGTTCTTCCGGCGACAAGTGCACGTAACGCAGCATGTCTTCGATGGTGTCGTGGGTTTCGATGCCGGCGTGGTACACGCTGCCATCGGCGTTCTGGTAGATGTTCACCGAGTCGGTGTCACCGAACAGGTTGTGCATGTCGCCGAGGATTTCCTGATAGGCGCCGACCAGGAACACACCCAGCAAGTAGTCTTCACCTTCGTTCAGGCCGTGCACGGGCAGGCTGGTCTCGATGCTCTGCTCGTCGACGTACTGGTTGATCTTGCCATCGGAGTCGCAGGTCAGATCCTGCAGCACGGCACGACGCAGCGGCTCTTCGTCGAGGCGGTGCAGCGGGATGATCGGCAGTACCTGATCAATGGCCCAGGTGTCCGGCAGGCTCTGGAACACCGAGAAGTTGCAGATGTACTTGTCGGCCAGCTTGTCGTTGAGCTCGTCGAGTACCTGACGGTGCGAACGCTGACGGGCTTTCAGCGAGTTGTGCAGGCGACGGCACACGGCGAAGTAGCACTGCTCGGCCAGGGCTTTCTCGGCCAGGGTCAGTTTGCCGTCGGCGTACTGAGCTGCCACGTCGCTCATGTAGTGCGTGGCGCGCCAGTAGGTTTCGGTGACCATTTCAATGTCGGTCGGACCCAGCAGGTCAACCAGCCACTGCACGGTTTCCGGCAGCGATTCCTTGTTCTCGATCTTCGGCACGTCGTCGTTGTGTTTCTCGACGTCGGTTACCTGCACCACCAGCATCGCGTGGTGCGCGGTCAGCGAACGGCCGCTTTCGGAGAAGATGTGCGGGTGCGGCAGGCTCTGCGCGTCGCAGAACTCCTTGAGCATCCCGACCACGACACCGGCGTAATCATCCATGTCGTAGTTGATCGAACTGGCGTTGCGCGAGTGCGTGCCGTCGTAGTCGACGCCCAGACCGCCGCCCACGTCGATGTGATCGACCGGCAGACCAAGATTGCGCAGCTCGCCGTAGTAACGGATCGCTTCCTTGAAGCCGTGCTGATAGTCAGCCAGGTTGGCAATCTGCGAACCCATGTGAAAGTGCAGCAGGCGAATGCCTTGATCCAGGCCGGCCGCGCGGAAGCGCTCGACAACCGACAGCAGTTGCGCCGCCGACAGACCGAACTTGGACTTCTCACCACCGGTGTCCGCCCACTTGGACGACGCCAGCGACGACAGACGCACGCGCAGGCCGACCTGTGGCTTGACCTTGAGCGAGGCGGCTTCGTCGATCACCAGCGCGACTTCGGACTCTTTTTCGATGACGATGAACACGTTGTGACCGAGCTTCTGGCCCATCAGCGCCAGACGAATGAACTCGCGGTCCTTGTAACCGTTGCAGACGATGGTGCCGCCCTTCGGCGCCAGTGCCAGCACGGCCAGCAGCTCAGGCTTGGAGCCGGCTTCCAGACCGATGGAGACGTCCTGAGTGGCGATGATGTTCTCGATCACCGCTTCTTGCTGGTTCACCTTGATCGGGTACAGCGCGGTGTACTTGCTCTGGTACTCCAGGCGCTCGATGTTCGCATCGAAAGCACCGGTCAGTTGACGGACACGGTCTTGCAGGATGTCGGGGAAGCGAACCAGCAACGGCAAGGACAAACCGCTTTGGCGCAGTTGGTCGACTTGCTCGAACAAGTCGATAGGCGAACTGTTCGGGCCGTTCGGACGAACTTCGACGCGACCGGCGTCATTGATCGCGAAATACCCGGCCCCCCAATGGCGAATCCCGTAAACACTGCGGCTGTCCGCAACTGTCCATTGGCTGCCATCGTCTTTGCGTGTGCGTCTTACGGACATCGAAGTCCCCTATAAAGAAGTCATAGTGCGTCGCCTGATCTCAGGCCGGCGCAGTCTAAAGAATGAAAATGACGGTTCGTCAGCGCGGCGGTAGACCGCGCTGACAGCGTGGAGTTTAGAAACCGGTCATGAACAGGCTCTGTGAAACCATGGAGACGACGCCGATGCTGAAACTGTTCAGAACCGGATCAAGCCGCAGGTGGGTTTCACAGAGGCTGCTAGCCGCCGGACTTCTTCGCTTTGAAACCGTGCTTGATCAGCTCAGCCAAGAGTAGCTCGACATGATCGCCCTGGATTTCGATGATCCCGTCTTTCAACGCCCCACCGGTGCCGCAACGTTTCTTCAACGTTGTCGCCAACTCTTTGAGCGCGTCTTCAGCCAGCGGCACGCCGGTGATGGTGGTCACCGTCTTGCCGCCACGGCCCTTGCTCTCGCGACGCACGCGGGCAATGCCGTCACCGGCCGGGATCACGGTTTGTTTGCAGATACAGGCGTCCACCGGTTTACTGCATTCCGGGCAATGACGACCTGCGTCGGTGGAAAATACCAGGCCACCTAGGGCGGCGAAGGATGCGGCTTTTTTGGCCACCGGCAATCCTCTTGGGAGGACAAAGACTGATCGCAACCTTGGGCAAGGTTATCGACCGCGAAGCCCCACTCAGGCAGGGGCAGCGCTACTGCACCGACGCTTCACTGAAAGCAGTCCGGTACAGCTTGAAAAGGTCGCGCAGTGTAACGGCAAAAACGCCGATTGCTAAGAGCCAATCAGCGCCAATTTATGTGTTCTTTGCGACGTCGCTTTGCTGAGCCTTCAGATAGCGCTTGAGCGCAGCCAAAGAGTCCGGGCAATAAGGCTTTTGCTCGATTTCGCGCATCACTTGTTCGACGGGAATGAAGCGCGCTTCCAGCACTTCCTCGGGCTGCAGGATCAGCGGACCATCCCACACCGCGGAAAACGCCGAACACCACAGACGGTTGCCGGTGTCTTCGAAGTAGAAATGGTCGTGAGCGGTAAGTTCAACGCCGCTCACACCCAGTTCCTCTTCCAGCTCACGGGCCGCCGACTCGGCGTAAGTCTCATTCGCCTGAACCATGCCGCCGGCCGCCACGTCCCAGTAACCGGGATAAATGGCCTTGCTCAACGTGCGCCGGTGTACGCAAAGGTCGCCGGCAGAATTGAACAGCATGATGTAAGTGCCGCGACCGATCAGCCCTCTATCGCGCAAATCGGCACGTACCAAGGCACCGAGCAGGTTGTCCTGCTCGTCAACCCAGGCAATGTGTTCGGCATCCGAGGCAGCGCGATGCGCCGCCTCTTTGGCGCTCTGAGTCATGAATCAGCCCTGATTGAGCAGTTGACGCAAATCGATGACGGCGGCGTTGGCCCGGGAAATATAGTTGGCCATGACCAGCGAATGGTTGGCCAGCACGCCGAAGCCACTGCCGTT
Source organism: Pseudomonas sp. EA_65y_Pfl2_P74 (assembly GCF_963970575.1). Classification (NCBI taxonomy): domain Bacteria; kingdom Pseudomonadati; phylum Pseudomonadota; class Gammaproteobacteria; order Pseudomonadales; family Pseudomonadaceae; genus Pseudomonas; species Pseudomonas sp. EA_65y_Pfl2_P74. Next base: position 156,830 of record NZ_CAXAOQ010000007.1, on the reverse strand, counting down.
GAGGATCATCGGGCTCCAGACAGGTTCCTGCGAGGCTTCCAGTTCGCGGATGATCTGACGCACGCTGACGGTGGCGTTCTTCTTCGCCAGCACGTCGGCGAAGTCGACTTCGATGGCGCGCAGCAAGTGCGACAGCGCCCAGGCCTGACCGCGAGCTTCGTAGAAAACATTGTCGATCTGCATCCACGGGGTTTCGACAACTTCTTCGTCGACCTGCGGCACTTGGCCAACGGCCGGCGCTTCGGTTTTCAGCGCGGTGTTGAGTTTGACCCGGCCAACGCTTGCCGAAAGCCGTTGCGACAGCGAACCCAAGCGGGTGCCGACATCGCCCAGCCAGTTGTTCAGGTTATCGGCACGGGCGTAGAACAGCGCGTTTTTCTGGGTCGGATCAGACAAGCGTGCCTGATAACGGCTCAAGGAGTTGATGCCTTCCTGATACTCCGATTCACTGGATGGCAGGATCCAGCTCTTGTTGTCGAAGTTGAAACGCGGTTCGGCCTTGGCCAGATCGGCATCTTCCGCCGACTGCGATTGCGAACGGGCGAAGTCTTTGCGCAGGGCACGGGTCAAGTCGCGCACTTGCACCAGTACGCCATATTCCCAGCTCGGCGTGTTGTCCATCCACAGGCCTGGCGGGAAGCGGTCATTGGAAATGTAACCGCCCGGTTTGTCGAGCAAGGTGCTGGCAACGGTCTTGAGGGTTTCGACGGTGGTGTAGCCGATCACCATTTGCTTGCCTTCTTTCTCGGCAGCCACCTGCGCGTTTTGTGCCACCGCAAACAGCGCCGGCTCCTGGCTCCAGTACCAGCCAAGGCCGATGGTCACCAATAGATAGATGCCGACCAGCGTGGCCAGCGCACGGCTGAACAACACCCCGCCGGCATAGCTGCGGGTTGCCGACTTCGGCTCGGCAGCACGTTCAGGCGCGCTGCCCGCGCGGTTTTTCCAGTCCAGCATGGCGATATCCTTTCAATCACTTGGGTTCAACGGTTCGACCACAACCATACAACAACGTGCCTTGGGCCGGCACCCGCCATTAAAGATAAGCAGTAATTCGTTCGAGCGAATGAAGCAACATTTGAACTAAGGGTTTCCCTGATACCGACTCCCCACATCCATAGCGTCTCAGGGCAGTGAAAACCCTCGCACAGCGCATTCACTGCACTGATGAGATGGGCACCTGAAAATCACTCAGAGTTAAGCAGATCACACAGCAAATTGCCGATTCAACGGGACTTCGCCGATGAACAGGTCAAAAACAAAACCAACGGGTCAGGAACTGAATAGTGACGCACTGCAGATTATTGACTCATGACACTCGTCTAAGGGAAAAGAGGTGCTAGCATAGAGCCACCAGTCGATCTCAGCATGCAGCCTAACTAGTAGTCAGGATATGACCGAGCCAGAAGACCCCAGCCGTGAGCGTCTCAAGCACCACTTTGCCCAGCGGGTAATTCATCAGGCACGTCAGATTCTTGAGATATGGCAGCGCCTGCAACGCAGTGAGTGGTCCACCGTCGACCTCGCCGAACTGAGCGAGGCCAACTTGCGCCTGCTGCGTTTTGCCGAGCGCTTCGAACAGCCCGAACACACCCAGCTTGCGCGCCACATCGGTCAATCGCTGGAAGCGGTGGATGCCAATCGTGGCCGACTGAGCAGCGGATTGATCACTGAACTCAATCGCCTGATGCAGCGCCTGTCGCGCACCGGCCTGCGCCATGGCGACCAACTCGACCAGACCTTTCTGCCGCCGCTGCGCAAACCGATCTACGTCATGCTGCAGGACCACGACCGCGCAGAGCGGCTGGCCAAACAACTGGAATTTTTCGGCCTGAGCGCTCAGGCGCTTGATAGCGTGCCAGCGTTTCGCTCCTCGATGGTCGAGCGTTTGCCGGCCGCGATCGTCATGGACGTGGATTTCAGCGGCGCTGGCGTGGGTCTGAAGCTCGCCGCCGAAGCGCAAGTGGGCCTGGACGAGCCGCTACCGTTGCTGTTCTTCAGCCTGCACGAAACCGACACCCCGACCCGTCTCGCCGCCGTGCGCGCCGGCGGTCAGGAATTTCTCACCGGCACCCTCGAAGCGTCGAGCCTGCTGGAGAAGATCGAAGTCCTCACCTGCGTCGCTCAGTACGAACCTTATAAAGTGCTGATCATCGATGATTCCCGCGCCCAGGCCTTGCACACCGAACGCCTGCTCAACAGCGCCGGGATCGTCACCCGCACTCTGATCGAACCAATTCAGGCCATGGCCGAACTGGCGGATTTCCAGCCAGACCTGATCATCCTCGACATGTACATGCCGGCCTGCACAGGCACTGAGTTGGCCAAGGTGATCCGCCACAACGACCGCTACGTCAGTGTGCCGATCATTTACCTGTCGGCCGAAGACGATCTGGATAAACAGCTCGACGCCATGAGCGAGGGCGGCGACGACTTCCTGACCAAACCGATCAAGCCACGCCACCTGATCACCACCGTGCGCAACCGCGCCGCCCGAGCGCGCAACCTCAAGGCGCGGATGGTGCGCGACAGCCTGACCGGTTTGTACAACCACACGCACATTCTGCAGTTGCTCGAAGACTGCTCGTTCCGCGCCCGCCGCGAGAACAAGCCGCTGAGCTTTGCGATGCTCGACATCGACCACTTCAAACGGGTCAATGACAGCCACGGCCACCCAATGGGCGACCGCGTGATCAAAAGCCTCGCACTGTTTCTCAAGCAACGTCTGCGCAAAACCGATTTCATCGGCCGGTACGGCGGCGAAGAATTCGCCATCGTCATGCCTGACACCGATATCGAAGCCGCGCACAAAGTGCTCGACGAGATTCGTCAACGCTTTGCCGAAATCCACTACCCCGCGCAACCGCAAGACTTGTGGTGCACCTTCAGCGCGGGCGTGGTGGAAATGCATGACGATTCCGACAGCCTGATGATGGCCAGCCAAGCCGACGAAGCGCTGTACCGCGCCAAGGGTGCGGGACGTAATCGGGTGCAGGCCGCGCGGGACTCAAAGCAAAGTGCCATCTTTTCATCGGAATCAACCGATTCGGTCATAACCTTGTAATAGAACCGCAATAAATTCAGGCGCTTACCATTTCTGCCGTTGGTAGCCGTCATGCGCCTGAAGTTGCTCACCAATCTCAATACTCTGCTGCTGGTCGCCGTGTGCGTGGCACTCGGCGCCACCCTGTGGTGGTCGCAAAAAGCCCTGGAGCGTCCGTATTTGCTGATGGAGCGTTATCTCGGGCTGTCGCAGCAATTTCAGAATGAGGTGGCGCGCAATGTCGAGGACTACCTTGCCAGTGGCGATGCACTGCGCCTGAGCAGCGCCAGCCAGGCCATCGAAGGCTTGCAAAAAGAACTCGGCGACTGGCCTAAGGCACTGGCCGACACGCTGCACCCGAGCCTGTCGAGCCTCGAAGAATTCAGCAAAACCGATCTGCTCGCTGCCGGCAAACTGGCCGGTGATCCGCAGGCACTCCTGCTACAGGCCGAACGCGAACTGAGCGCCAGCCTCGAGCAACTCAGCACTTACGCCAATGGCAACGCGGCCTACCTGACGCCGCTCCTCGTCGCGTCTCAGCACGTGGGCAAACTGTCGTTGGCGCGGGACAAACTGGTCAGCAGCGGACGCAGCGAACTAGCCGCCGACGTTGAGCGAGAGGTCAGCAATATCCGCGCCCAGGCGCAGGTGATCGACGCCCTGCCCTTGCTCGGCGTGGTCGCCAGCAATGAATCGAACAGCGATGACTTCGCCGCGATGATGGGCATCGAGAACACCGAAAAAGCCGTCGCCGAAGACGCCGGTGTCGGCCTCAAGCGTGAACTCAACAGCCTGCTCGGCCGCTACCCGGCGGAGCTGGAACGCACCCGCGAGCAGATCCAGAAACGCACGGACCTGAGCAGCGCCACACACTTGAAAATCGCCGCCGTGCAGCAAGCCATCGCCGGACTGGAGCCGGTGGTGCGCGCCCAGCACGGACAAATCCAGGGCGAAGTGCGACTCATGCAGGGCGCGATGATCGGCTTGATTCTGTTGATTGCGCTGCTGATCGATACCCTGCAGCGACGGCTGGCCCGCACCCTGACCCACCTGGCACCCGCACTGTCGACCTGGGCCGAAGGCGATTTCAGCCGTGACATTCAGTTGGGCAAAACCAACCGCGAACTGCACGACATCGAAGCCTCGCTCAACCGCCTGCGTGCCTATCTGGTCGATCTGGTCGGCACCATTCGCGGCAATGCCGAGCAAGTGGCGGGCAGCAGTCGGACCCTCGCCGAACTGAGCAACGATTTGCACAGCGGCGCCGAACATCAGGCCGGTGATACGGCGCTGATCCGTGACTCTCTCGGCGAACTTGAGGCCACCATCCAGCAAGTCGCCGACGATGCTCAGCAGGCAGCGGATGCCAGTCGCCATGCAGGCCTGGCCGTCGAACACGGCCAGACCGTCATCGGCCAGAGCCTGACGGGACTGCACGCACTGGTGGGTGAAGTGCAGGGCAACGCGCAGATGATCGAGCATCTGGCCGAGGAGTCGGCGACCATTGGCGGCGTACTGACGGTGATCCGCTCGATTGCCGACCAGACCAACCTGCTGGCGCTGAACGCAGCGATTGAAGCGGCACGCGCCGGAGAAATGGGCCGCGGTTTCGCCGTGGTGGCCGAGGAAGTGCGCTCGCTCGCGCAGCGGACGGCGGGAGCGACGGCAGAAATCCAAACACTGATCGCTGGCCTGCAAACCGCCGCCCGGCAATCGGTCGAAGGCATGCGCGCGCAGGTCGAACACGCCGAAGCCACGGCCAATCAGGCGCAAGCGGCGGATGGCGCGCTGGATAAAATCGTTGGCGCGATCCAGACCATTTCCGACACGGCAATTCGCATTGCCGATGTCACCGCCCAGCAGAGCGGCGCGGTCAGCGAGATTCGCGATCACAGCGAACGGATTCATCAACTGGGTGGGGATAACTTGCTGCGAATCGGTCAGGGACGTGAACAGGGTGAGAACCTGCTGGTGCTGGGCGGGCAACTGCATACAGCCGTTCAGGCCTTCCGCGTTTGATCGATCGCCTTTGCGGGCAATCTCCCACAATCAATCGGTGTTGTTCACAATCCTGTGTGCGAGCTTGCTCACGAAGGCTTCCAACCATCACAAATGACCGGACTTAATGACACGGTCACAAATTTCGCGCAAACATCGGCCATCGTGCTGGCTATTGCATAGAACTGGACAGTCACAAAGCCTTTGCGGCATAGTCGCCGGGTTCTGACGATTGCTCACTCATGACAAGGACTACGCGGATGGCAACCCTACTGGTGCTGCACGGCCCCAACCTGAACCTGCTCGGCACCCGTGAACCGGGCACCTATGGGTCGACGACCCTGGCGCAGATCAATCAGGACCTGGAACGCCGCGCCCGCGAAGCAGGCCATCATCTGCTGTATCTGCAAAGCAATGCCGAGTACGAATTGATCGACCGCATCCACGCCGCTCGCGGCGAAGGGGTGGACTTCATCCTGATCAATCCAGCGGCTTTTACGCACACAAGTGTCGCATTACGTGACGCGCTGCTGGGAGTGAGCATCCCATTCATCGAAGTGCATTTGTCCAACGTGCACAAACGCGAACCTTTCCGCCATCACTCTTACTTCTCCGACGTAGCGGTAGGAGTGATCTGCGGCCTTGGCGCCAGCGGTTACCGACTGGCCCTGGAGGCTGCACTAGAGCAGCTTGAACACCAAGCTATACGCCCCTGACCGACCCTTGGGAGTTGATGATTCATGGATATCCGTAAAGTTAAGAAACTGATCGAATTGCTGGAAGAGTCCGGCATCGACGAGCTCGAGATCAAGGAAGGCGAAGAGTCCGTACGTATCAGCCGCCACAGCAAGACCCCGGCTCAGCAGTACTACGCGCCAGCTCCGATGCAAGCGCCGGCCGCTGCACCTGTCGCTGCTGCTGCTCCGGTGGCTGCTGCCGCCCCGGCTGCCGCTGCTGCTCCAGCGCTGAACGGCACCGTTGCCCGCTCGCCGATGGTCGGCACTTTCTACCGCAAGTCTTCGCCAACCTCGCCGTCCTTCGTCGAAGTCGGCCAGACCGTGAAGAAAGGCGACACCCTGTGCATCGTTGAAGCCATGAAGATGATGAACCACATCGAAGCTGAAACCAGCGGTGTGATCGAGTCCATCCTCGTCGAAGACGGCCAGCCGGTTGAGTACGACCAACCGCTGTTCACCATCGTTTGAACTGCGGAGAGCCTTTGATGACTGCGAAGTTGGAAAAAGTTCTGATCGCGAACCGCGGTGAGATCGCCCTGCGGATTCTGCGTGCCTGCAAAGAGATGGGCATCAAGACCGTCGCCGTTTACTCCAAGGCCGATAAAGAGCTGATGCACCTGGGTCTGGCAGACGAATCCGTCTGCATCGGCCCGGCGTCTGCCGCCCAGTCTTATCTGCACATCCCGGCCATTATCGCTGCCGCTGAAGTGACTGGCGCTACCGCCATTCACCCAGGCTACGGTTTCCTCGCGGAAAACGCCGATTTTGCCGAGCAGGTCGAGAACTCCGGCTTCGCTTTCATCGGCCCGAAAGCCGACACCATTCGCCTGATGGGCGACAAGGTATCGGCCAAGCACGCGATGATCGAAGCAGGCGTGCCAACCGTTCCAGGTTCCGACGGCCCGTTGCCGGAAGACGAAGAAACGGCGCTGCGCATTGGTCGTGAAGTCGGTTACCCGGTGATCATCAAAGCCGCTGGCGGCGGCGGTGGTCGCGGCATGCGCGTAGTGCACAAGGAAGAAGACCTGATCGCCTCGGCAAAACTGACCCGCTCCGAAGCAGGCGCGGCGTTCGGCAACCCGATGGTCTATCTGGAAAAATTCCTGACCAATCCGCGTCACGTCGAAGTACAGGTGCTGTCCGACGGCCAAGGCCAGGCCATCCATCTGGGCGACCGCGATTGCTCGCTGCAACGTCGTCACCAGAAGGTTCTCGAAGAAGCGCCGGCACCGGGCATCGACGAGCAGGCTCGCCAGGAAGTTCTGGCTCGCTGCGTCAAGGCGTGCATCGACATCGGTTACCGTGGCGCGGGCACTTTCGAGTTCCTGTACGAAAACGGTCGTTTCTACTTCATCGAAATGAACACCCGTGTTCAGGTGGAGCACCCGGTTTCGGAAATGGTCACCGGTATCGACATCGTCAAGGAGATGCTCAGCATCGCCGCTGGCAACAAGCTGTCGTTCACGCAGGATGACGTGGTGATCCGCGGTCACTCGCTGGAATGCCGGATCAACGCTGAAGACCCGAAAACCTTCATGCCGAGCCCGGGCACGGTCAAGCATTTCCACGCCCCAGGCGGCAACGGCGTTCGCGTCGATTCGCACCTGTACAGCGGTTATGCGGTTCCGCCGAACTACGACTCGCTGATCGGCAAACTGATCACTTACGGCGCCACCCGCGACGAAGCCATGGCTCGCATGCGCAATGCCCTGGACGAAATCGTGGTTGACGGGATCAAGACCAACATCCCGCTGCACCGTGATCTGGTGCGTGATGAAGGCTTCTGCAAAGGGGGGGTGAACATTCACTACCTCGAGCACAAGCTGGCAGGCGAGAAGCACTAAGCTTCAGCCCGCACCTGACAGAGCCGCCTTCGGGCGGCTTTGTTGTTTCTACAGTTTTCAAATACCCCTTGCGGGAGCGGGCTTGCTCACGAATGCGGTGTATCAGATACATTTATTTGTCTGGCACACCGCTTTCGCGAGCAAGCCCCACACAGGGTGCAATGCCGCTCCCACAAAACCTGCGCGCTCGCGTAAACTTGCGCGCTTCTCGCTGGCCGCTAGGCTGCAATCATATTTTTTCAAAGGTGCCCGCCATGCCTTGGCTGCAAGTACGTCTGGCCATCAGCCCGGAACAAGCCGAAACCTACGAAGACGCGTTCCTTGAAGTCGGCGCCGTATCGGTGACCTTCATGGACGCCGAAGATCAGCCGATCTTCGAGCCGGAACTCAACACCACCCCGCTGTGGGCGCACACACATCTGCTGGCCCTGTTCGAGGGCGGCACCGAACCCGCACCGGTACTGGCCCACCTGGAACTGCTGACCGGCAGCCCGCTGCCGGAGCATCACAGCGAAGTCATCGAAGACCAGGACTGGGAACGCAGCTGGATGGACGGTTTCCAGCCAATGCGCTTCGGTCAGCGCCTGTGGATCGTGCCGAGCTGGCACGCCGCGCCCGAGCCTGACGCGGTCAATCTGCTGCTGGACCCGGGCCTGGCCTTCGGCACCGGCACCCACCCGACCACCGCGCTGTGCCTGGAATGGCTCGACGGTCAGGACCTGAAAGACTGCAATGTGCTGGATTTCGGCTGCGGCTCGGGGATTCTGGCCATCGCCGCCCTGCTGCTCGGTGCGAAAGAAGCCGTCGGTACCGACATTGACGTGCAGGCACTGGAAGCTTCGCGTGACAACGCCGGACGCAACAACATCGCCGAAGAGCTGTTCCCGCTGTACCTGCCGGAAGATCTGCCGCAGGTCAAAGCTGACGTGCTGGTCGCCAATATCCTCGCCGGGCCGCTGGTTTCGCTGGCCCCGCAACTGTCCAGCCTGGTCAAGTCCGGCGGGCGCCTGGCGCTGTCGGGCATTCTTGCCGAACAAGGTGAAGAAGTCGCTGCCGCGTATGCTCAGGACTTCGACCTCGACCCGATCGCCAATCGCGATGGCTGGGTGCGCATCACCGGACGTCGGCGCTAGAATGGCCACCTGCATAATCCGGATCGCCGCATGACCGACAGCTTCGTCACCCAGTGTCCGCATTGCCAAACCAGTTTCCGTGTCAGCCATGCTCAATTGAGCGTGGCCCGCGGGGTGGTTCGCTGCGGCGCCTGCCTGCAAGTATTCAATGCCGCCAAACAGCTGCTTGAGCAACACGCCGGCAAGGACGCGGTGATGCCGGTCGCACCGCCGATTGAAGCGCCGCCCGCCGAAGAGCTACCGGCTATCGAGCCACCAGCCATCGTCGAACCGCCCGCGCCGCGCGCCATCAGCCAAAAGCAGTGGAGCGCCTCGGAGCTGGATCTCGACAGCCTGGATCTGGATGAAGAGCTCGCCCGCCTCGAACAACGGGAAATTCAGCCAGCCAGCGAACTCGGTCGCCCGCGCGAAGACGCCCTGAGCGCCCGTCGCGACAGTCACGAGCCGGAAGAGTCGACATGGCCCGACAGCCTGTTCAGCGCACCCGCTGACGAGCGAACGCCGGGACCCGAAGCAGAAAAGGATATCGTCGACATCGAGCCAGTCAAATCGGCGCGGACCGAGCCATCGCTGTCGCTGGAACCGGTGGAGCTGGATGACGAACCCGCGATCCCGCAACTGCGCCTGCACGACCCAATCGATCCGAATGCCCGCCGCGAACGCCGGTCCGCCAGTCACGAAGCCGATGACGACGATCTGCCGTTGATCGAACCGCAACGCAAAAAACGCGAGCGCAGCGAAGTCCTGCAAGACCTGACCGACGACCCGCTGCAACTGGACTGGCAGAAACGCCGCTCACCGTGGGGCCGCCGCCTGCTATGGATGCTGTTGGTGCTACTGGCAGCCGGCGCCCTCGCCGGCCAATACATCGCCTATCATTTCGATGAGCTGGCGCGCCAGGATCAATACCGCCCGTGGTTCCAGCAACTCTGCCCGCAGATCGGTTGCACGGTGCCGTCCAAGGTCGATATCGCCCGAATCAAGAGCAGCAATCTGGTCGTGCGCAGTCATCCCGAGTTCAGCGGCGCACTGGTCGTCGACGCGATCATCTATAACCGCGCGACGTTCTCCCAGCCGTTCCCGCTACTGGAACTGCGTTTTGCCGACCTCAACGGTCATCTGATCGCCAGTCGTCGCTTCAAACCGGGGGAATACCTCAGCGGCGACCTGGAAGGTCTGGCGGAAATGCCGCCACAAACACCGATCCACATCGCGCTGGACATTCTCGACCCAGGCCCGAAAGCGGTGAATTACAGCCTGAGTTTTCACTCACCCGAGTGAACCGCTTCATCGTTTCCTGATTGACGGCAGTTTTCTGACTGCGCCGCGCCCAACCAAACCGCTGGCGATAACAGATTAACTGTTCAGATTTTGTTCAATTCAGCCTTTATCCAGTCATCGAGAGCGGGTATCATGCCAACCCTTTTTCGAACTCTCATGATCCGGCCCCACTTCAGGGAAGTCCTATGTCGGCGGTACGCATCGGCCCATACACATTGCAGAACGGCTTGATTCTCGCCCCGATGGCGGGGGTCACCGATCAGCCCTTTCGTCAGCTCTGCAAGCGTCTGGGCGCAGGGCTTGTGGTCTCGGAAATGGTCACCAGTGACATGAGCCTGTGGAATACCCGCAAGTCGCGCTTGCGCATGATCCACGAAGGCGATCCCGAGCCACGCTCGGTGCAGATTGCCGGTGGCGACGCGCAAATGCTGGCAGAGGCGGCACGGGCCAACGTCGAATTGGGCGCACAGATTATTGACATCAACATGGGTTGCCCGGCAAAGAAGGTCTGCAACAAGGCCGCCGGCTCCGCGTTATTGAAAGATGAAGCATTGGTGACCGAGATCCTGCAGGCCGTCGTGGCCGCGGTTGATGTGCCGGTCACCCTGAAGATCCGCACCGGATGGGATCGCGACAACAAGAACGGCCTGACCGTGGCGAAGATCGCCGAGCAGGCCGGGATCACCGCGCTGGCAGTGCATGGCCGCACTCGCGCCGATCTGTACACCGGCGTTGCCGAGTACGACACGATTGCCGCGATCAAGCAGGCCGTGTCGATCCCGGTATTTGCCAATGGCGATATCGATTCACCGGAAAAGGCCCGTTACGTGCTTGACGCGACCGGTGCCGATGGCCTGTTGGTAGGCCGTGCCGCTCAAGGGCGGCCATGGATTTTTCGCGAGATCGATCACTTCCTGCGTACCGGCGAGAAATTGCCGGCGCCGAAGCTGGTCGAAGTGGAACGCATTCTGCTTGAGCATCTGGCCGCACTTCACGCTTTCTATGGAGACGTGATGGGCGTACGCATTGCTCGAAAGCATGTGGGCTGGTATCTCGCAACCTTGCCGGGCGCCAGGGAGTTTCGCGCCCACTTCAATCGTTTGGATGGTACGGAAACACAATGCGCCAACGTTCGGGAGTTCTTCGCCGAGCGTTACAAGAGCCTGACAGGGGACGAAGAAGGGGTGGCCGCATGACGATGATGACCGAGACTTTAGTGAGTGGAACAACACCCGTGAGCGACAACGTGAATTTGAAACAGCACCTCAACACCCCGAGCGAAGAAGGTCAGACCCTTCGCGGGAGTGTCGAGAAGGCGCTGCACAATTATTTCGCCCACCTTGAGGGCGCGTCCGTCACGGACGTGTATAACCTGGTGCTCTCCGAAGTCGAGGCTCCCCTGCTCGAAAGCGTGATGAACTACGTCAAGGGCAACCAGACCAAGGCCAGTGAGCTGCTGGGACTTAACCGCGGCACACTGCGCAAGAAACTCAAGCAGTACGATCTGCTGTAAGCATTCAATCAAACCAGAAAGGCGCCCGCGTAAAACCGGTCGCCTTTTTTGCTGACTTCCTTTGCTTTTGATGGAAATTGAGATGACCGACCAGACTACCCGCCTGCCGATCCGCCGCGCCTTGATCAGCGTTTCCGACAAGACCGGGATCCTCGAATTCGCCAAGGAGCTAGAAGCGCTGGGCGTCGAGATCCTCTCCACCGGCGGGACGTTCAAGCTGCTGCAGGACAACGGCGTTGCCGCAGTGGAAGTCGCGGATTACACCGGTTTCGCAGAGATGATGGACGGTCGGGTGAAAACCCTGCACCCGAAAATCCACGGCGGCATTCTCGGCCGTCGCGGTATCGACGACGCGATCATGAACGAGCATGGCATCAAGCCCATCGATCTGGTTGCCGTTAACCTCTACCCGTTCGAAGCCACCATCAACAAGCCTGGCTGCGACCTGCCGACCGCCATCGAGAACATCGACATCGGCGGTCCGACCATGGTCCGTTCGGCCGCGAAAAACCACAAAGACGTAGCGATCGTGGTGAACGCCAGCGATTACGCCAATGTCCTCGAAAGCCTCAAAGCCGGTGGCCTGACCTACGCTCAGCGTTTCGACCTGATGCTCAAGGCCTTCGAACACACCGCCGCCTATGACGGCATGATCGCCAACTACATGGGCACCGTGAACCAGGCTGCCGAGACACTGAGCACTGAAGGTCGCAGCGAATTCCCGCGCACCTTCAACAGCCAGTTCATCAAGGCTCAGGAAATGCGTTACGGCGAGAACCCGCACCAGAGCGCGGCGTTTTATGTTGAAGCCAAACCGGCCGAAGTCGGTATCGCCACCGCGACCCAACTGCAGGGCAAAGAGCTGTCGTACAACAACGTGGCCGACACCGACGCTGCCCTGGAATGCGTGAAGAGCTTCGTCAAGCCAGCCTGCGTGATCGTCAAGCACGCCAACCCGTGCGGCGTGGCTGTGAGCCCGGACGCCGAAGGCGGCATTCGTCAAGCTTACGAACTGGCCTACGCCACCGACACCGAATCGGCGTTCGGCGGCATCATCGCCTTCAACCGCGAACTGGATGCTGAAACCGCCAAAGCCATCGTCGAGCGTCAGTTCGTCGAAGTGATCATTGCCCCGTCGGTGAGCGAACAAGCCCGCGCCATTGTGGCGGCCAAAGCCAACGTGCGCCTGCTGGCCTGCGGCGAGTGGTCGGCTGACCGCGCTGCCGCGTGGGACTACAAGCGCGTCAACGGCGGCCTGCTGGTACAGAGCCGTGACATCGGCATGATCGGCAGCGAAGACCTGAAAGTCGTGACCAAGCGCGCTCCGACCGAGCAAGAGATCAACGACCTGATCTTCGCCTGGAAAGTCGCCAAGTACGTTAAATCCAACGCCATCGTCTACGCGAAAAACCGTCAGACCATCGGTGTCGGCGCCGGCCAGATGAGCCGCGTGAACTCGGCACGTATCGCCGCGATCAAGGCTGAACACGCCGGCCTGCAAGTGGCGGGCTCGGTCATGGCATCGGACGCGTTCTTCCCGTTCCGCGACGGTCTGGACAACGCGGCCAAGGTCGGTATCACTGCGGTGATCCAGCCGGGTGGTTCGATGCGTGATGCTGAAGTGATTGCAGCGGCCGATGAAGCCGGCATCGCCATGGTGTTCACCGGCATGCGCCACTTCCGTCACTGATTCAACGCGATCCAAATGTGGGAGCGGGCTTGCTCGCGAATGCAATCTGTCAGCGACAACGGTTTCGACTGACACTGCGCTTTCGCGAGCAAGTCGAATCGTCGCACCGCCGCTCCCACAAAAAAGCAGCTTCATTGCTGCCTCCAGAATGAGCGTCATCCGAGGTTTTAGAAATGAATGTTTTGATCATTGGCAGCGGTGGCCGTGAACACGCCCTGGCCTGGAAAGTGGCTCAGGATCCGCGCGTACAGAAGGTTTTTGTCGCGCCGGGCAACGCCGGTACGGCGATCGAAGCCAAGTGCGAGAACGTCGCCATCGACGTGCTGGCCCTTGAGCAGCTTGCCGACTTCGCCGAGAAAAACGTTTCCCTGACCATCGTCGGCCCGGAAGTGCCGCTGGTGGCTGGCGTGGTTGATCTGTTCCGCTCCCGTGGCCTGGACTGCTTCGGTCCGACCGCCGGCGCTGCACAGCTGGAAGGCTCCAAAGCCTTCACCAAGGATTTCCTGGCGCGCCACAAGATCCCGACGGCCGACTACCAGAACTTCACCGAGATCGAGCCAGCCCTGGCTTATCTGCGTGAAAAAGGCGCGCCGATCGTGATCAAGGCCGACGGCCTGGCCGCCGGTAAAGGCGTGATCGTTGCCATGACGCTGGCTGAAGCGGAAGACGCCGTGCGCGACATGCTCGCCGGCAATACCTTCGGTGACGCCGGTTCGCGCGTGGTCATCGAAGAGTTCCTCGACGGTGAGGAAGCGTCGTTCATCGTCATGGTCGACGGCAAGAATGTACTGCCCATGGCCACCAGCCAGGACCACAAACGCGTCGGCGACGGCGACAGCGGCCCGAACACTGGCGGCATGGGGGCTTACTCCCCTGCCCCGGTGGTCACCGCCGACGTGCATCAGCGCGTGATGGATCTGGTGATCTGGCCGACCGTGCGCGGCATGGCCGAAGAAGGCAACGTCTACACCGGTTTCCTCTACGCGGGTCTGATGATCGACAAGGCGGGCAACCCGAAAGTCATCGAGTTCAACTGCCGTTTCGGTGATCCGGAAACCCAACCGGTGATGCTGCGTCTGCAGTCGAGCCTGGTTCTGCTGGTCGAAGCGGCTCTGGCACAAGCGCTGGACAAAGTTGAAGCGCAATGGGACCCACGTCCAAGCGTCGGCATTGTACTGGCCGCCGGCGGTTACCCGGGCGACTACGCCAAGGGTGCAGCGATCAACGGTCTGGACGCAGCCGCAGGCCTGGAAGGCAAAGTCTTCCATGCCGGTACTGCGCTGAAGGATGGCAATGTGGTGACGGCCGGTGGTCGCGTACTCTGCGCCACTGCCATGGGCGCCAGTGTCGGCGAAGCTCAGCAGCAAGCCTACAAGCTGGCGGCGGCCATCGACTGGGAAGGCTGCTTCTACCGTAAGGACATTGGCTACCGCGCCATTGCCCGTGAACGTGGCGAAACCCAGGAATAAGCTGTGCATCAAGTCCGGCCTGGGATACCGTTCCTCGCCGGGCTGTTCCGCCGCCGCGCATCGTTATATTCTGGCATCAACCTACGAAGGGATTTCGCCGTGCGCTGGCTCAGGATTGCCATAAGCTTCACCGTCACGCTGCTGACCTTGCTCTGCATGCTCCCGGCCCTGGCCGCACAAGGCAGTGGCTGGTCGGTATTGCTTGATGATCAGGGCAATCTGCAACTGAGCGACATCCGCTCAGCCCGCTACACCAATCAATTCAGCCCCATCGACCTTGACCGCCTCACGGCAGCCGAGCCCGATGGCGCGTTGTGGCTGCGATTCAGACTGGCGCCCGGCAAGCACGAACAAGTGCTGCGCATCTTCGCCCCCGACCTTTCACACCTCAATCTGTACGTGCTGGACGGCGACAAGCTGATCGAGCAACGCAACACCGGCAACGACCAGCCCCAGTCCGAGCGGCCGCTGCCGAGCAGTGACTTCCTGTTGCCGCTGCCCCAGAGCGACAAGCCCCTCGACGTTTATCTGCGGATGGTTTCCGACCATCAGTTGCGTCCGTACATCACCTTGCAATCAGCCGTGATGAGCGCGGCCAACCACAACCAGACGCTGCTCTACGGCCTGCTGTTCGGCTGCCTCGGCATGCTGATCCTGCACAATCTCATCCGCTACGCCTACACCCGCTCTCGCAGCAGTCTGTGGCTTGCGGTCTGCGAAGTTCTGCTCAGTCTGAGCCTGTTGCTGTTGCTTAACCTCGCAGGCCCCTGGCTGCCGAACTGGCACGCGATCCAGACCCCAGGGGCTTATCTGGCGCTGCTGCTGACCGCCCCGGCGGGTTTGATGTTCGCCTACCGATTCTTCGCTCCGCTCGGCCCGCACCCGCTGAATAAACTGTTGCTGGGCGACATTCTGTTCATCGTGATCTGCAGCCTGCTGCTGTTGTTCGTCAACACCCTGCCGCTGAACATCATCACCTACGCCTTGGTGGCCCTCGCCGGCCTGAGCATGCTGCTGGTCGGCTCCTACCATTGGCAGAAGGGTTATCGTCCGGCACGCCTGTTCGTCGCAGCAATGGTTGTGTTCAACATCGGCACACTGATTATCCTGCCAGCGCTGCTGGGGCTGACCCTGGTCGCTCCGCAAGGCCTGATCATGACCCTGATGGCGTTCATCTGCATCAGCGGCCTGCTGATGAGCATCGCTTTGGGCGAGCGCCAGCGCAGCATCACCGAAAGTCGTTTCAGCATCAGCCGCGACCTGGCCGCCAGCAATGCCGAGATCAACGCCAAGGCCGAATTCCTCGCCAAGATCAGCCACGAGATCCGCACGCCGATGAATGGCGTGCTGGGCATGACCGAACTGCTGCTCGGCACGCCGTTATCGGTCAAGCAACGCGACTACGTGCAGACCATCCACAGTGCCGGTAACGAACTGCTGACGTTGATCAACGAGATCCTCGACATCTCCAAGCTCGAGTCCGGACAGATCGAACTCGATGACGTGCAATTCGATCTCAACGCCCTGATCGACGATTGCCTGAGCATCTATCGGGCCAAGGCCGAGCAACAGAACGTCGAACTGATCAGCTTCATTCAGCCGCAAGTGCCACGGGTCATCAGCGGTGACCCGACCCGTCTGCGTCAAACGTTGCTGAGCCTGCTGGAAAACGCCCTGAAGAAAACCGATGAAGGTGAAGTGCTGATCGTCGTCGCTCTCGACGAGCGCAGCGCCAAGCCACGCCTGCGTATTGCCGTACAAGACAGCGGCGCGCCAATGGAGCAGGAAGAGCGCGATGCCCTGATGCACGCCGAACTGCACAGCAAGCACTTCCTTTCGGCCAATCGTCTGGGCGGTAATCTCGGGCTGGTGATCGCACGCCAACTGATCCGTTTGATGCAAGGCGAATTCGGTATCAAGAGCGGCGCCAATCAGGGCAGCACCTTGTGGCTGACCCTGCCACTGGACCCCGACCGTCTCGAACACCCCACCTCCGATCTCGACAGTCCGCTGCAAGGTGCACGGGTACTGGTCGTCGACGATAACGACACCTGCCGCAAAGTACTGGTGCAGCAATGCAGCGCCTGGGGCTTGAACGTCAGCGCCGTGCCATCGGGCAAGGAGGCGCTGGCGCTGCTGCGTACCAAGGCGCACCTGCGCGATTACTTCGATGTGGTGCTACTTGATCAGAACATGCCAGGCATGACCGGCATGCAACTGGCGGCCAAGATCAAGGAAGACCCGAGCCTGAACCACGACATCCTGCTGATCATGCTCACCGGCATCAGCAATGCGCCGAGCAAGATCATTGCGCGCAACTCGGGGATCAAACGCATTCTGGCCAAACCGGTGGCGGGCTACACCCTCAAGACAACCCTGGCGGACGAACTCAACCAGCGCAACAAAGGCCAGGTGGTGTTCCAGCCGCAAGTGGTCACCCCCGCCACGGCGGCAAAAGTGCCGAGCGACTTCCGCATCCTCGTCGCCGAAGACAACACGATTTCGACCAAAGTGATTCGCGGCATGCTCGGCAAGCTCAACCTGCAACCGGACACCGCCAGCAACGGCGAAGAAGCCTTGCAAGCGATGAAAGCCCAGCGATACGACCTGGTATTGATGGATTGCGAAATGCCGATTCTCGACGGTTTCTCCGCGACGCAGCAATTGCGCGCCTGGGAAGTCAGCAACCAACGCATCCGCACGCCAATCGTCGCGCTGACGGCGCACATCCTTGCAGAGCACAAGGAACGCGCGCGCCAGGCCGGGATGGACGGGCACATGTCCAAGCCTGTCGAACTGTCGCAGTTGCGTGAATTGGTCGAACATTGGGTCGCACAGCGTGACCAGCAAAACCGGACGGCATCGACCTTCTGAGTGGCCTTGTACATCGATTCGATCAAATCTGGAGACTGCTCAGGTATTTAAGCGAGCCGGTTATCACCGACTTTTTGACCTTTTCCCGAAACTGGGCGTAGTGAAGTGTGTTGAAGGTGATGGCTGCAAATTGCTCAACGCTTTCGCAGACCAGTGATTCATCCTCGGAGTACAGGAATCCGGGCACCTGGCGCTCAATCTTGAACTGTCGAGAATAAATGCCCATCTCCACCTTGTTCGGCCCGCTCATGATGCAGGGGATCAATTGAAAGATACCGACACTGCCGTGCAGGCTGGTGGACTCGAACACATCTCGCGCCGATGCGTTTCGCTCCATCGCCACCAGCGCACGACGCATGGGCTCGGAAAACGCCTCGCCCATGAGGGTTGAGATCCGCTGCGCGCCCTGGCCGGCCATCAGATTGTTCTGCAAGGGCGGCAAGGTTTGTGGCTTCGGCACATCCCAACCGACAAACTTGAGTACGTTGCGGTAGTACTCGAACCAGTCCCCCGATAACCCATCTTCAAACGCCGCGCGCGTAGCCCTTTGTGCATAAGCGGTGCTCATGCAGATGTCATCTCGGTGTGACGCGGGCAGGCCACCGGCAAATGACACAACGCTACCCCCCACCACCGCTGCTTGCGGTGTCATCTGATCCGTCATGATTCAATCTCCGTTGGCAGGGTCAACGTCGCAACATTGCCCGCGACCTTGCCGCTGACTTTCAAGGCAATCGCATCACGCGCAGGGCCGTAAAGGGTTTCGGAAAGATTTGCCCGAGCGTGATGCACGTAAACCAAACCTTGCAGATCACAAGTGGGGTATGGCTGCTGGAATGGATTGGGGCCTAATACTCGTCGAGTTTTGAACTCGACATACGCACTGGTGATCGAGGTGGGAGATTTCGCGCATATCACCAGCAAACGTACATCCGCCAGCGGCGCTGGCTCTGCGCTCGGCTCGGGCTCAACTGATGCCTGCATGCAACGGCGCAGCAGTTGGAGCGCGGGATCGTCGCCCGGCAACTTTGCAATTCGCGCTAGAACCGTGGCGATTGTATGGGTTTCACCCAAAGCACCGTTAGTCAACATGGCAGTAAACACGTCGGGCGCGAGTTCTTCGGCGTCAAGACTGAACTCCCATGTCTGTTTCGTCTTTTTCTGGCGCAACCAGAAGTCATCGAGAACACCTACATAAGCGTCATACCAGTTTATCCCGGTGGATTTTTCGACCTTTTTATTAGCCACCAATTGCGCCAGCAAGGTCGAGTTGAGCTGATCGTCGTAAGCCGCCACACCATCAGCCTCAGGCACAAGCACAATGGAATTACCAACAACCACCGTTAAATATTCGTCGACCATATCATCCCCTTGAATATAAAAACGGGCAGTCGACATTCGACTGCCCTGCGTTACTTATTAAATCTCGAACTCTTCAATTTTAGTAAGCGCATTCAGACCCAATGCATTGCGGATATACTCGCGCGTTGCGTTGGCGACATCATTATTCTTTTCAAATACTGTTTCGCCGCGGTACATTTTTACGTTGCGAATATCCACATCGACAAACAACACTTTGTCCGATGTGTTCCTGCGCAGAAAACGAACGGCACCGACAGCCATTTTGGGTACGCCGTTTACTTCGGTACAGGCACCGGTGGAGATACCACCTACGCCGTTATTCAGAAGGTTTCGTTCATACAGCGTTAACGCCGTCTCACGTTTGCTGAGGGCCGCAACGGCATCAGTTGCCACTTTCAGCATCAATGCGCTGGTCGGACCGGGCACTGCGACACCCGCGAGCACAGAGCCCAGAATCTCCAACACCAGTTTGTCCATGCGGACACTGGTGCCGCCGACTTCAAGATCACTGTAGTAGATACTGGTAGGCGTCCAGCCCGTGGAGGTCATGGCCTTACGGAAATGAAGATACCAATCCTGGCCTTGATCTTCCTGAGGATACTTTTTGTTCGCCGCCAGGCTGGCGAAAAGAAAGGCATTTTGCGCATCGGTTCGATTTACCTCACTGAGGTTACCCGTAAAGGACAAGATACCTTCACCCACGATAGAGCCTTTACCCGGTACTTCAACAGCATCCCCTGCGGTAATACCCGAGGTAAAACTGCGACTATGAATAGCAGGCACTTGATCGACCTCATACTGCTGAATATCTTTTAAGCAGCTAGCAATAAACCCTTGTTGCATTACTTGGTTACTCATAACGAATTCCTTATCATCATTTAAACAAGTCCTCATGAACTTGCGAAAACAACAATAACCAACCCACCAAGAACGCACAAACTTAAACATGTAACACCAATTACCAAAACAAAAAAACAGCAACTAACAAGCAAACAAACAACTATGCATAACACTCTAAAAGACAATACCCACAAGTCCTTGAACGACTGATAGACTTCTCCCTACACTCTACTGCTGCGAGCCAAGACCATGCTCCACGTGTTATTCAGCGTTTACCTGAAAATGCTGGTTCTCTACAGCCCGTTCTTCGTGCTGTCCTGTTTCATCAGCCTGACCCGTGGCTATTCGCGCAAGGAGCAACGCCGCCTGGCCTGGAAAGTGGCCGTCGCCACGCTGGTCTCCAGCGTTCTGCTGTACTTGTTCGGACGGGTGATTTTCGATGTGTTCGGCATTACTGTGGATGCGTTCCGCATCGGCGCCGGCAGCGTGCTGTTCATTTCGGCACTGGGCATGGCACAGGGCAAACCCGCAGTGCAGGCCGACAATGTGCAGCAGGATGTGACTATCGTCCCCCTGACCATTCCATTGACTGTCGGCCCCGGCACCATCGGTGCCTTGTTGGTGATGGGCGTCAGCCAGCCGCACTGGGACGATAAACTCACGGCGATCATGAGTATTGCGCTGGCCAGTTTTACCGTTGGCGTGGTGCTTTATCTGTCCAACCGTATCGAACGGATTCTCGGCGATCAGGGTTTGCAGATCGTCAGTCGCTTGATGGGATTGTTTGTTTGCGCACTGGCAGCGCAGATTATCTTTACCGGCGTTAAAGGGTATCTGGTGCACTGAGCAGGGTTATCGACAACGTCTACCCAGCGAACGCCGAGCCCGCCAGTGGGCCCATTCCTGCCCGGCATCAAAATTAAAAAGGTCGCGAACTGTTTGTTCACGACCTTTTATTTTTAGTCTGGCTCGATGTTTCAGACGATCTTTTGAATGACCTTTTCAAGGGTCGCAACCCCTTGATCGACTCTGGCTTGCGACAAGGCTTTCAGCCAATGTTCGACCCCATGCATGTGGTGCTGACCATCGATCCGGACACTTATCTGCACTGGCACACCCGGCTCACCCTCATCGGATTTCACGTCTCGCACAATCAGGCTGTGAGCATTGTCCGGATCGGTGAACACCAGTTGCCCATCGACCAGCGACATCATCAGCCGCTCGCTGGCGGCCATGTCCAGAACCAGTGTGCAAGCGCTTGGCATTTGATCTCCTGAAGAACGCCGACTATCGACCACGATGCAGCTCAACCGCTGCCACGCCTGTTCCGACACCCGATAGCTCGACACCTGCGAACCGAAAGCCAGAATCAACGTGTCGACGCCGTCGGGTAACAGCTCCATAACCTGCGCGATCTCACCGCTCAACTCGAGCGACAGGACGTCCTCCTCACGATGCGCATAGTTACCGGGCCCCCACGAACGATCGGCAGCGTCAGGGCTGAAGATCAGGCCGTCAATCGGGTCAAACAGCATCGGTATCGACGCCTGGCGAGTACCGAGAAACACCGCCCACTGCCCGTCGGCCCGTCCTGTAACAGCGAACAGGCGATCCAGTTCCGGCACGTAATACTGATAGCGATCCGCAGACTGCTCGACTTGCAGTACCGAGGCGTGGGATTGCCCATCCAGCAGCGCCTTCAAACGCGCCTGCAACTGTGCAGGCGTCTGCCCCTGAACCTGCGACCACTGATTCTCGACACTGACGATGCGAGCAGGCTGCTGGTCGAGCAGTTCCAGATTGATACCTTCGCGGGTGCGCCCCAACAGACCCTGCCCATGTTTGAGCACCTGGACGAACGCCCATTGCGGCCAGACTTTTTGTACCAACGGCAGTTGCTCGGCAGACACCAGCCGCGTGCCATCGGCAAAAGCCTGGCGCAACGTCTCGAACGTGACCAACGCCTGCCGGTAAAGCTGCCCCACAGAAACATCCAGCAGCCAGACGGCCTGTTTGTCAGGCGTCAGCCCCAGCAGTTCCAGCTCCTTGCCATCGGCGTTGTCGACCAGCACTCCCTGCCCGTCAATGCACCACACAGCCACGAAGCCACTACCGGACACGTTGCTTAACCCGATGATCGGGAAAGGTGCGCCTTTGTACGATTCGGCCAGCGCAGGTAGCGCGGTCAGCCAGTCCGGGTGCCTTTTCAGCCATTGCTGGCCGAGGCCGACAAACTCAAGAGCACCGTGTTTATCGATCTCCAATAGCCGGCCATCGGCCTTGGTGGCGATGTAGCGTTTACCAGCCTGCGTGACCGCGATGACGTCACGCTCAAGCACTTCGTTTCGATAAAAACCACCCGCCACTCCAGGCGCCACGCCTCGGCTGATCAGCCGGCTTTGCTTGCTGTAAAAGAGCATCGCGAAGTCATCAGGCTCATGCGGCATCAGCATTACCATGTCCCGGTCACTGCCCAGTTCGGCGCGAAAGTACTTGCCGGTGCCACCCTCGCCAAGCCAGGCCTGATCGTGCAGACCTTCAAGAATGTAGGCCCGGGCGTGAACGAACAAGGCGGATTGCCAGGTGCTTGTCCCGGCCATCATGCCCGGTGTTTCATCCCTGAAAGGACGTGGCGTCGCGAAGTGATTGATAAGGGAAGCCCAGTACACGGCGCCTGGCTTGTTGACATAGTCGCGCGCAAGAGACGAAGTCTTGATCCCCGTCAGCACCACGTTCCAATCCGCGATCCGGTAATGCAACGTGACCTCGACCTCCGTCTGCTCAAGCATGCGTTGCGATACCCGCAGCGTACCGTCGTCATCCTGTAGGCAGCCGATGATCTTCGAGCCACTCGCCGGGTTCATCAAACGAAAACGGTGAACGACTGTGCCGGTGACCGCGTCGACACACCACACCGTCGCGTGATCAGGGTGGTAGAACCAGGCATGGTCGACGCTGGCACCACCGAGCACGATCCCCTCCCTGACAACAACCGGCAGATTGCGGGCATACAACATTCGATCCCGCAGCACATCATAGAAAGCGGTGGTGAACACCGATCGCTCACCCGGAGTGAAAGGCACCTTGAACGCGTAAAGAGGCACATACCCGGTCACCCATCGCTGCTCGTTTACCCGTTTACGCAGATGTGCCAGAACCTGCGCCATGCTGCGGCTGGCATCAAGCGTGATCGAGACCAGATGCAATCTGAGGTCATTCCAGTCGATCCGGAATAACTCGCCCCCGGCCAGCTCAATAAACCCGTCGAAGGCATTGAGCACAATGCCGTCGACCTTCAGTTGGGGATCGTCGAAGGTCACGCGTTCGAGGCTGGCCCAAGGCGCGCGAACCACCCATTGAGCGCGCCCTTGCGGGAGCGTCACGGCGACAATCCCTGGTGTGAGCCAGAAATGGTAGAGCCCGGTTTGAGCGGTGATTTCATAGGAAACCAGATTTTTCCACTCCGCCGGCAGCTCCGGCACCACCAACTGACGCACATGCTCGTCCAGTTGCACCTCGATCGTCGTCGGCTTATAGACCGGGTGCAGTTTGTAGAGAATGTGCGGAAACGGTGTGTTGACCGTGAAATAGAAACGCTGATGACCATGCTCGTCGTACTCCAGCTTTTCTACTGCGCTGTTACGCAAATCCGGGTACCAGGTTTCAATGCTACCGCTGGCGTAATCCAGCAATGCCAGGCCAGGCACAACGTACGAGGCGAAGGATGTCGGGACCTCGCTGCTGGCCCGTGGTTCGTGCCATTCTCCGGGCATTGGCGTGTAGGCAAAACCCGGCGTTCCGAGTTGGTATTCGTAACCGTAATAACAGGTCGGCGTACACGGCAGCACGACCGTCTGGATATCGTCGGGCACGACCCTGACCAGATCGATTCGCCCGGGCAGTCCCAGCGACTGACGGATATCGATGGCTTGATGAATTCGCTTCGGATCATCGTTGTACTGCGGTAACTCCAACCCTGCGCGATCCATGGGGTAGAACTTCTGGCTGTCAAAATAAACCTGGCTATTTTGCAGATCCAAGCGCGTGACGACCGCCTCCGGTTCGAAGCGCAGCACACGGCCCTTGCGCGTGTAACCGGCCGTTCCGTAAGCATTCTGAATCTTGCGCAAATGGGCACCCACGGCCCGGGCCTTGTCGCTGATCTGCCCCAGGTTACTGGCGATGGCCGATACACCGATGCCAACACCGAGCAACGGCACTGACACAATAGCGGCGGCAGCGCCGACGGTTCCACCCGCGGCCAGTGCGACGATATCCAGCCCCAGCGCTGACGCATCGAACACCAGTTGCGTGGCCAGCCGCGAGCGCTGCTCCTGGTGGGTGGCAACCGCCAGGCCGTAAATGTCGAAGCCGATATTGGCCACGGAAAAAACAGTTCCGACGCCTGTGGCTGCACGCCCCAGAAGCCGTCCGGACAATGACGATTGGCGTAGCGCCAGACTCTGCTCACTGGCCGCCACCTGACGCACCAGGCGGATTGTCTGTAGCGAATCGCTCAACACGCCATACCCCAACTGGGCGTAACTGACATACACCTGCACCTGCAGGGCTATCGACAATGCCGGTACCTGCCCGTGCCCGGCCTGATAGTCGCGATGACGCATTTCGGTGATCAGCGTCTGGATCGCAAAGGCAAAACTCAAACGACTGCCGCCATCGGCTTCACCCGATGCGCGGTCAGCGCCCGCCAGGCTTTTCACCAGACGCTGCACATGTTTTTTGACGTTGCTTAGCCGCGAATCGAGGGTGGTGATATTCAAGGTCTTTTGCGGGTTGCGCGCATCCACCAGCGTCACGCTGTAACGGCTATCGGAATCTTCCCGAACCGTTTCCAGCAGGGGTAAATACTCGCGCCCCACTTTGTGTTCAGTGCGCAAGGCATGAGTGGCCTGTTCAAGCTCACCTGCCCAGTACCGAGCATCGAGTTGCGCCAGACTGGCCCCCATCCGGCTGTTGTCGTTTAACGAGCGTGTACGCGCGATGGCTTGTTTGTCCCACACCGTGGCGGTTTGCGTGTCAACAACGGCGGAGTTTTGCACAAAGCCGTCCAGCAGCAGATTCACCGACGCAACCTTTTGCGCAATCGCCGCGGTATTCAACTCGATGACGTTGAATTGCGGATGAACGCCGTCACCCAGACCGTACAACCTGGCCAAGGCGCCGTTCTCGGCACTCAGGTAATGCGCCACGCCCTGCTTCAGTTCCTGTACACCTGCAAACCCATAGATCGCAAAGTTCGGCTCATAAAAACGATAGACGCTCTGATCACCCACTCTGGTTTTCGCCACCAGCAGGGCGTGATTACCGGTATCGAGCAGCATGACGACGGGCGCCGTTTTCGCCTCAAGCGCCTGTGCGATGTGTTCCAGGCTTTGGCTGCCCAACGGTTTGCCGACATCACTCAGAGGCAAGTCATGCAATTCATCCAGCGCCTGCTGCAAGGTCCGGGCGTCTGCGTCTTCAGGGGTCTGGCTGGCGTTGGCCACCCTGCCGATCAACGCCCGCTCCGCTGACTCGCCACGAGGCAGTGCCGCCGCCATCAACAGTGCCAGCGGATAACACCTGCGGCCGGGGTCACCGGTTGTCTGCATCAGCAGGTCTTGCGGCACCTGCCGGGAAGAAACGGCGCCTGCCTTGACAAATGCCTCACGAACCTGGGCACCGCGATTGAGGATGCGCAGGTGATAGTGACGTTGCGCGGTGTTGTTGATTTGCCCGAGGCGCTCGCCCCATTGACTCAGAGTCAGCGGTTCGTTGAGCGCGAGCACTTTGAGTTCGCGCGCCGTGTGTTTGTCGGATACGCCACCGCGCGCAAGGCCTGCCTGAAATGCCGGTGACGGACGCTGGCGCAAGGCTTTTTCAATGGCATTGAAACGGGCAAACACTCCCCCTTCAGAGGTTTCGCGAGCGATAGTCAGCACCTCTTGCCATGCGCCGGCAAACCCGTTGGCATCCAGGTGCATGGCACCGAAAATACCGCCCAGCATGACCCGCTGCAGCGGGCTCAACTGCTCAAGCGTCAGTGAACCGTGAGCAACATGGGAGAACAGCTCGTTCAAGTTTGTGGTGGACTGCGCCCCATGAGAAACGGGTAAGTCACTGTTAGGCTGCGCGAGGATTTCCTGGCGTGCGTCGAATCCGATGGAAACGTTTTTGTTGAAGGTGATGTCACCACTCAACTTGTCCTTCATTGCACGATTGAACGGTTCGCCCAACTCATCCATCAGTTGTTGCAATACCGAGGTCAACAGCACCGGCTTGCCTTCAATCACCGGCCAGCCTTGTTTGAACGTCAGGGTCTGCTGATTCAGCAACTCTGCCAGATTGCCGGCATAACGTGATTTGAGTTTGCCGGTTTGCCATTTTTCCTGCTCTTTCGCCAACCACTCTTCAGGCTGGGCATTGACGGTCCAGCCGGAGATCGTTTCCTCTTCGGTATTGAAGTTATAGCCTTCACTCAGCGCCAGTCTGTTCATGATGCCGACGTAGTCGGTTTGAAGATGAGTTTCGATATATCCCCGCAAACCTATGTTGGCGGCACCGGGGCCCGTCAGGTTTATTGTGCCGCGAGCGTCGATGCGAATACCGTCCTGGTAGTAACTTAAAATGGACTGAGCCAAATGACTCAGAAAATCTTCGACTGATGGCGTGAGCTTTCCTTCTGCTCTTTTTTCGTTCATGACGTTTTCAATCAGACCCGACAACTTGTCGATTTCCGACCAGTTGATACCCGCCTCGGCAGCCCTGCGTTCAACGGTTTGCAAAGCGTCATAATTGAAGCGAATCAACTGCATGATCGACAGGGTCATACCACTACGAGGATGTGCCAGGAAGTGCGCATTCATTTGTCGGTCGAATTGAATGCCCATGCGAAATCCATTCTCGGGCACTCGCGCATCGGCCGATGGAACAAATATGTCACGGGCATCCGGCTTGCCGCGCGCGAAAGCGAGCAGCGACGCCTTGTGACTGGCAGGAATTTTGTCGGTTTTATCCGCATAACGTGCGCGATCCCGTCCCGGCATCAGTGCCTCGTTGTGATTGAGTAACAACTGCAAGACACCCAACCGCTGTACATCATCGAAACCACTGATATCCACCCCACCCAACTTATCGGCCAGCGGTGGCAAGTAATCCATATCGCTGTAACGACCACCCTCCAAATACTCGGCCTGCAACCGCACAACATCACTGGCCGCGGCAAAATTGCCACGCAGGGCGACTTCTCGCTGGTAGACATCCTGTAAAAAGTGGTCGGAGAACTCATGCCTGACGTCACGCAACTGCAGATCCTGGCCGGCCATTGCCAGATGCGTCTCAAGGCAGCGCTGGCGAAAGGCGTCGAGGGTTGCACGGTCCTTGCCGTAAGCGCGGACCATCAGGTCAATGCGTGCCGCGTCCGCTTGACCGCGCCATTGCGGTTGTTCGAGATACTCGAACATCTGGTGTTTCAACACCCGTGCGCGATCCTCGATCATCCGTGCCAGGTAGTTGGGGTGGGTGACCTTGTCGCCTCCCGCCTCCATGGCATGCGCTCTTGCACTGTCGAGAATCACCCGGTTCATCTCAAACGCCAACAATGCATCACTGTCGAACCAGAGATTGAACCGATACCCCTCAGGCTCCAGTACTGCGCGCCAGATGTTCATGTAATCACGCTGGATGTCACCGACTTCACTGCCACCAACCCAGACGAAGTGCATGATCTTCGGCACTGGCCGGGCGACGCCATGAAGCATGTCCACCGTCGCCGACAGCCTCGCCTCCGACTGACTCAGCCAGTTTTTAATCCGATTGATCTCCACAGGCACGGGTGTCTTCTTGCGGTCCAGCAATGTTGTCAGCGACTCTTGGAAAAGTTTCAGCGACAGCCATTGTTCGGCTTCATTGTGCGTTTGATTGAACAATTGATAGTACGTGGCCAGTGCCGTGTATTCGGCGGAACCGGCAAACTCGCTCAATGCCATTTGAAGTGCTGAATAATCTTCAGCCGATATGAACCTGTAGTCATCCGTATTCTTTTTCATCGCTCTCATCCTTGAATCAACTATTCAAAAGTCGGACAAAACTAAGGCGTAAACACGGAGCACTCAAAAGTGAAGAAACGCAAGTAATGTCAAACGAAACATTGAACAACATTCAGCGTCGACAACGGCATAATTCGGCAACAACTGCGCCGGGGCATTTCAAACCAATAAACGCACAAGGCCGCGAACCCGGAAGGTTCGCGGCCTTGTTTATACGCACTGACTTTAAACGCGAAAAGTATTAACCCGATGTCACGTCGACTTGAAGTTGCTTACAACATTCTCGACGCTGCAACGATGGTTTTTTTCAAGAAACCGGTTTTTCCCCATACCAGCGTGGCGTATAGACCCAATCTCCACCGCCGGCACGGGCAAAAGTGCAAGTGGTGGAAGAACCAATCAACACCATGGTGCGCATGTCCACCTGATCGGGGGTCAAGGCGCCGAGGGTCGTCGTACGCAAGGTCTGCCCCGGACGCCCGATGTCTCGCCCCAGTACCACGGGCGTTTCGGCGCTGCGATGTTGCGCCACGATTTCCAGCGCGCGGCCCAATTGCCATGGGCGCGCACGGGAGATCGGGTTGTAGAAGGCCAGTGCCAGGTCCGCTTCGCCGGCCAGATCCAGACGTTTTTCGATAATCGACCAGGGTTTGAGGTTGTCCGACAGCGACATCACACAGAAATCATGCCCCAGCGGCGCGCCGGCCTGAGCGGCGGTGGCAAGTGAAGCAGAGACGCCCGGAAGAATGTCCAGATCAACGCTGTGCCAGGCCGGGTCATCGGACTCGTGCAGCGCTTCGAGCACTGCCGCAGCCATGGCGAACACCCCCGGATCACCGGACGACACCACAATCACCGAACGCCCGGCAGCCGCCAGCCTGAAGGCGTGGCGGGCACGTTGCATCTCTTCACGGTTGTCGGTGCAATGCTGCACCTGATCGTCACGGAACGGGCCGGCCATACGCACATAGGTTTCGTAGCCGAGCACGTCGGTGGCGCGGGCCAGTTCGGCTTTCACCGCTGGCACCATCAGTTCGGCAGCGCCGGGGCCGAGGCCGATGACGGCGAGACGACCGCGCGCACGCCCAACTTGCGCGATGTCCAACGGTTGCTCAGCGAGAGCCAAAGTGATGCCGTGTACAGATTCAATCATCGACACGCCCGGCAATGCCGGGAGTTCGTCCGTTGCGCCAATAAACCGCAGCGGCACGCCCAGTTCCAACGCCGCTTCACGCAGATTCGCCGAAGCCATCTGCGTGTCGATCGCCACCAGACACGCCAACGATTGCACCGCCACTTTCGCGTCGTGCAACGCTGTACGCAGGGTGTTTGGCAGATCGGCGACGTCGGCGCTGACCAGCGCCGCCACACTGCGCGGATAGATCAGCAGCTCATTGGCGCTGGCTTCGCGCTCGGCACTGCTCACATGAATTGAACGCTGCGCCTGCGGATCTTCCGGCAACTGTGCCTGCGCCAGCCACGGCGCGGCGCCTTCGATGCGCACGCTGTGCCCGGCCAGCAGATCGGAGACAAAACGCTTGCCCAGCTCCAGATCCGCCAGTGCGTAGCCGCTCGGGGGATTGAGCAGGCAGGTGCCAAAACGCAGCTCGCCGCTGGTCGTAATGGCCGGGGCGACTTGCAGCCCGGCGGCGATTTCCCGCGCCATGACGTTCACGCCGCCGAGGCCACCAAGCAGCGGCACCACGGCGCTGCCGTCTTCGGCGACGGCGAGAACCGCAGGCTCGGCGCCCTTCTCCAGCAACAGCGGCGCCAGCGTGCGAATGACAATCCCGGCCGCACACAGGGCAATGATCGGCGTGTCCTGCTGATACAAGTCACGCAGCGTGGCGCCGAACTCCGGATAGGTGCAGTCAGCGCCTTCGACCCGACCGGCCAGGCCATGGATCTGCGCAGCGGGGTATACCTGCTGAATACGGCGGGCGGTGGCCAGGCTGCCCTGACCGAGAATGACGATGGCGGGTGTGGAGTGAGTCATCAGCCTTGCCACCGCTCGCCAGGCACGATGATCAGCGAGAAGTACGGCGAGGACATCGGCTCGACCTGATCCATCGGCACGATTTTCTGATTGGCCATGGTCGCGCGCTCGACATACAGCGCGCGCTCAGCCAGACCGAGCTCTTCGAGCACCTGACGCACTTTGGGGAAATTGCGCCCCAGCTTCATGATCACCGCCGCATCGGCATCGGCCAGGCGTCGTTTCAACTCTTCATGGGGCAAGACCCCGGACAGCACCGACAGGCTCTGATTGCGATACACCAACGGCGCGCCGAGTACCGAAGCGCCGCCGAGCATCGAGCACACGCCCGGCACCACTTGCGCCTCGTAACGGCTGGCGAGGCGATCGTGCAAATACATGTAGGAGCCGTAGAAGAACGGATCCCCTTCACAGATCACCGCGACGTCGCGACCAGCATCCAGATGCGCGGCCACCGTTTGGGCCGCTTCATCGTAGAAATCACTGATGACCTGTTCATAGGAAAGCGGTGCCGGCAGCGCTTCGGTGGTCACCGGGTAAACCAATGGCAGCAGGTTCTGTGCTGCTTGCAGGTGCGCTTCGATGATGCCGAATGCGTTGCCCTTTTTGCCCTTGGCCACGAAGTACGCCACCACGGGCGACTCGCGCAGCAGGCGCAGCGCCTTGACGGTAATCAGTTCCGGGTCACCGGGGCCGACGCCCAGGCCAATCAAACGACCTTTTGCCTGCATCATTCGATCTCCGTGGCGAGGGCGTTGACGGCGGCGGCGGCCATCGCGCTGCCACCGAGCCGGCCTTGCATGATCACGAACGGCACGCCTCGGCTGTCGGCCGCCAGCGCGGCTTTCGATTCAGCGGCGCCGACGAAGCCCACCGGGAAGCCGAGGATCAGCGCCGGTTTCGGCGCCCCGGCGTCGAGCATTTCCAGCAGATAGAACAGCGCGGTCGGCGCGTTGCCGATTACCACCACACTGCCTTCCAGATGCGGCCGCCACAGTTCCAGCGCGGCGGCAGAACGGGTGTTGCCCAACTCACGCGCCAGCACCGGCACGCTCTCATCGCGCAGGGTGCAGATCACTTCATTGTTGGCCGGCAGACGCGCGCGGGTCACGCCTTCGCAGACCATGCGTGCATCACAGAGGATCGGCGCACCGGCAGCGAGCGCATCGCGCCCGGCCTTGCCGGCCCCTGCCGAGAATTGCAGACCGTCGACAGCCTCGACCATGCCGCAGGCGTGGATCACCCGCACCGCGAGTTTTTCCAGGTCGGCCGGGATGCGCGCCAGATTGGCCTCGCGGCGAATGATCGCGAAGGAGTTGCGATAGATCTCCTGACCGTCGCGGATGTAATCAAGCATCAAGGGAGCTCCGAGAGCGGGCGTCGAGCAGGGTCGCGGCCGCTTCAATAGTAAGGTTGCTTGCGCGCAACGCGCCGAATCCCGGCAGCAAAGCATCGCGAAAATAGAGGTCGTAATGACCGGGACTGACG
This sequence comes from Pseudomonas sp. EA_65y_Pfl2_P74, assembly GCF_963970575.1. Taxonomy (NCBI): domain Bacteria; kingdom Pseudomonadati; phylum Pseudomonadota; class Gammaproteobacteria; order Pseudomonadales; family Pseudomonadaceae; genus Pseudomonas; species Pseudomonas sp. EA_65y_Pfl2_P74. The sequence continues at coordinate 125,514 of NZ_CAXAOQ010000007.1, read as the reverse complement.
GCCAGCAAGGTCACCGGGGCACAGTGGGCGGCGGCGCACGAACGCGGGCAGCCGCACAGGTGCGCACTCACACCCGGGGGCAGCAGTGGCGCCAGCAGGCGGGCATCCTGTTTGGTGTCGGCCAGACCTTTGCCACAGCCGTCAGAACCGGTACAGGCGATCAGTCGCGCCAACGGTTCGAGGGGCTGCGTCAACAGGTTCAGGTGTTGCAGGCTGCGCAGCACCTGCGCCGCGTCACACGGTTTCACGTTGGGCAGCAACAGACTTTGCCAGGGTGTGAAACGCAGGCTGCCATCACCGAACTGACGCGCCAGTTGTGCCGCGCCACGCAGCATGACCGGGTCGAGACGCCCCAGTGGCGGCACGGCACCGACATAGACCCGGTTATCGGTGTGCTGCGGATGAACGCCGATGTGCAAATCATCCGCCGCTGATGCGCGCTGCCAGCCCATGACCGATTTAACCGGCACACGCTCTCGCAACCGCTCAAGAAAGGCCCGCATGGGCAACTCTTCGAGCAAATGACGCATGCGCGTCTGCTCTGGTCGGGCCAGGTCAAGGAACAACGTCAGCACCGCCACGACCAGCGCATGGCCGTTTTCCAGCGACACGGCGCCGACTGCCCGGTCCGTCGGGCATCCGGCAAACCCGAACGCCAACAGCACTTCGCCGTCGTGTTCGAACGCCGACAGCCACAGATCATGCGGATGTTCGAGCATTGCCAGCGCTTCCCCGCCGTCCAGTTGCACGGCGAACTTGGCGCTCAGCTCAGAGAAGCGTGGGTGGCTTTGCAAGGTGTCGAGAATCTGCGCGGCGAGTGCGCGGGTATCGACACGCATCTGCCGGTCGATACCGGCGGCAGGGCTGAGCATGAGGTTGCGTACATCGTCGCCGGCAGCACTTCGCGGCCCTAGACCGGCGGCCAGCAGACTGTCGATCAGGGCGGCGCTGTGCGAGCCGATCCCGCGAATTTGCAGGTTGGCGCGGTTGGTCGCCTCGATCACGCCGCCGGCAAACTGCTGGGCAGCCTGCGCCACGGCATCGGCCTGATCCGCGGTGATCGAGCCGCCATTGAGCTTGATCCGGCAGATGCCACCGTCCAATGCCTGGACGATACGCAGCAACCCCGGGCAGGCCGAGGGGCGTATGGCGGTGGACATCGGGCGTTCGTTCAAGGGGCTGACCGGCTGCGTGGGAAAGGCGCTTCGTGGACGAAGGCGCGGTATTATGCCTGCTTTGTCCGGTGGCATGAAAAGTCTGCCCGTCGGATCGACATGTTTAGAGGAATATAGATGTCACCCTGGCTGACGGTTGTGGGAATCGGTGAAGACGGCTTCAAGGGCTTGGGCAAAAACGCCCGGCGAGCCCTGATGGGCGCCTCGCGGATCGTCGGTGGCCAGCGGCAACTGGATTTACTGCCAGTGTGCATTCGCGGCGAGCGGGCGTTGTGGCCGAGCCCGTTTTCCCTCGCGCCGGTGCTGGAACAACGCGGCGCGGCCGTCTGCGTGCTGGCCAGCGGTGACCCGATGTTCTACGGCGTTGGCGCCAGCCTCGCGCGTCAGGTGCCGAGCAACGAGATGCTGATTCTGCCCGCGCCGTCCTCCTGTTCGCTGGCCGCTGCCCGCCTCGGCTGGCCATTGCAGGACGTGGTGACACTGTCACTGGTCGCCCGGCCGCTGGCGGCGCTCAATGCCCAATTGTTCAGCGGCGTGCGCCTGTTGCTGTTGAGCAACGACGGGCAGAGCCCGGCGGCTGTGGCGGCGCTGTTGCGTGATCGTGGTTTTGGCGCGAGCCGGATGAGCGTTCTGGAGCATCTGGGCGGTGCGGCCGAGCGGCGGCTCGACAGCAGCGCCAATGACTGGAACAACGCGCCGACGGCCGATCTCAATGTGATTGCCATCGAATGCCTGGCCGACAGCCACACTCCGCGTCTGTCGCGCCTCGCCGGCCTGCCCGACTCGGCCTTCCGGCATGACGGTCAACTGACCAAGCGCGACGTGCGCGCCATCACCCTCGCCCGCCTCGCCCCGACGCCGGGCGAATTGCTCTGGGATGTCGGCGCCGGCAGCGGCTCGATCGGCATCGAATGGATGCGCACCCACCCGGGCTGCCGGGCGCTGGCCATCGAAGCCGATGAGGGCCGTCAGCAATTGATCGAACACAACCGCGAGGCGCTGGGTGTGCCGGGGCTGCAACTGATCCGTGGTCGTGCGCCGCAGGCTCTCGCCGGTCTGGAGCGCCCGGACGCGATTTTCATCGGTGGCGGCGTAACCCGCGAAGGTGTCTTCGAGGCGTGCTGGGAGCAGCTCAAACCCGGTGGCCGTCTGGTCGCCAACGCGGTGACCCTGCAAAGCGAAATCACCTTGATGAACTGGCGCGAACGTTACGGCGGCGAGCTGACGCGCATCCACGTCGCCCAGGCGCAACCCCTGGGCGAGTTCGACACCTGGCGTCAGGCGCTGCCGATCACCTTGCTCGATCTGGTCAAACCTCTCGATGCGTGACGAAACCGCCGAACAACCCGCACCACTGCGCAGCGGCCTGACCACCGGCAGTTGCGCCACGGCCACCAGCCTCGCCGCCGCACGCCTGTTGCTCGGCGGCACTGCAGCCGACGCCGTGCAAATCGTGCTGCCCAAAGGTAAACAGGTGCAGATGCGTCTGGAGTTCTGTCGACTGACCGACAACGGCGCGGAAGCCGGGACGATCAAGGACGCCGGCGACGATCCGGACGTGACCCACGGCGCGCTGCTCTACTCGCAGGTGCAACTGATGACCGAGCCAGGCGTTCGTTTCATGGCCGGCAAGGGCGTTGGCACCGTGACACGCCCGGGCCTGGTGCTGGCCGTGGGGGAACCGGCGATCAACCCGGTGCCACGCAAGATGATCAGCGACCACCTGAGCCTGCTCGCCGCCGAGACCGGATACGCTGGCGGCTTCGAGGTCACGGTGAATGTCGAGGGCGGTGAAGCGCTGGCGCTGAAAACCATGAACCCGCGCCTGGGCATTCTCGGCGGGCTGTCGATCCTCGGCACCAGCGGCATCGTCCGGCCGTTTTCCTGCGCGGCGTACATTGCATCGATCCATCAAGGCATCGACGTCGCCAAGACCAACGGTTTTCTGCACATCGCGGCCTGCACTGGCAACGCCAGCGAAGACACCATGCGCCGGGTCTACGACCTGCCGGAAATCGCCCTGATCGAAATGGGCGACTTCGCAGGTGCCGTGCTCAAGCATCTGCGCAAGGTGCCTGTGGATAAACTCAGCCTGTGCGGTGGCTTCGGCAAGATCAGTAAATTGGCGGCCGGGCATATGGATCTGCACTCGCGACATTCCAGCATCGACTTGCCGCAACTGGCCGAATGGGCCGCCGCCATCGGTGCCGATGAAGGTTTGCAGCGCGACATTCGTGCAGCGAACACCAGCCAGCAGGCATTGGCCATGGCCAGTGCGGTGGGGATCGCGCTGGGCGATGAGGTGTGTCGTCATGCGCTGAATTTCGCCCGCAGCGTGGTGCCGGCGCAGGTACAGGTCGAAGTGTTTGCGATTGACCGTCAGGGCGGCATCGTCGGTCACGCAGGAGGGTTTGCATGAAGCGCATTTTGCTACTGGGCGGCGTGACCGAAGCACTGGCCATCGCCCGGACTTTAGGGCCTTCGCACATTTACAGCCTGGCCGGGGTGGGCCGTGTGCCCACCGACCTGACCTGCCAGGTGCGCATCGGCGGCTACGGTGGCGCCCAAGGGCTGGCGCAATTCATCCGTGACGAAGGCATTGATCTGCTGTTCGACGCCACCCACCCCTATGCCGCGCAAATCAGCCAGAACGCCGCCACCGCCGCGCAACTGACCGGCATCCCCTGCTGGGCCCTGCGCCGCCCCGCATGGCAGCCGCAACCGGGTGACGATTGGCGCGAAGTCAGCGACTGGACCGAATTGATCAGCGCTCTGGCGCCGTTTCGCCGCCCACTGTTCACCCTCGGTCGCGAACCGTTGCAGCATCTGGACGAAATCCCGGCGGATCAATTCTGGACCCTGCGCGCCCTCGATGTTTATCCCGGCAACGAACGCTGCGAAGTCATCGGCGCGCGCGGGCCGTTTCTGCTGGAGGATGAACGGACGTTGTTCGAGCGACGGCAAATCGATGTGCTGATCAGCAAGAACAGTGGCAGCACCGCGACCGAGCCGAAGCTTGCAGTGGCGCGCGAGCGTGGGGTGCCGGTTCTGGTGTTGAAGCGGCCGGGGTTGCCGGGGGCTGATCGGGAGTTTCTGTCGCTTCAAGAAACACTGGCTGCGTTGGAGGCAATCGACCTGTAGGGCAAGATCCATAGCTTGCGTGATAAGTAACCTATTCGTTACCTTCTGAGCCAGCCGTGATCACACTCGAAGAATATCTGCAGGAAGATGAATCAAGCCCGTTTGGCCGGTGGATTTCCACGCTGAACGTACAGGCGCCAATCAAGGTTTCTAATGCAATGATTCGATTGGAAATGGGCAACACTTCCAACATCAAATGGTTCGACGGTCTAGGCGAATACTGAATCAATTGGGGACCAGGGTACAGAATCTATCTCGTACAAGAAGGAAAACGGCTGATCATTTTGTTCGGAGGAGGAGACAAATCCACACAAAAAAAGACATCAAACAGGCGAAAGCGTTGATAGCCGAATTTCGAACTCGAAAAAAAGCTGAACAGGACCGGAGGTAATTTGATGGTTCTCACTCGAAGCTACAAACATTCAATTGCAGAACGTGCCCAACGAGACCCGGAGTTTGCTCAAGCATTGCTGGATGAGGCCGCTACGCTGTTCCTGAATGGCGAACCAGAAATGGCGAGGATCATTTTGCGCGATCTTGTTAACGCGACGGTCGGCTTCGAAGAGCTTGCAAGGGAGACCCAAAAACCCAGTAAAAGCCTGCATCGAATGCTGTCAGCCAACGGTAATCCGAGCATGGACAACCTGGCCAGAATATTTTCGGTAATCCGCGCTACGCTTGGTGTCGATATGCAGGTTCATGCCGTACCAGTGAACTGAGCAAGTAATTGAAGAGAGCGCTGCGACACCAAACCGCACGACGCTTTTTTACTTATCGGCCCCGATCAGGCTAAATAGCCGCGCCTGATCGCCCACCCAACGGATCTGTCCCATGAACCGACAACGGCTAGCCATTGCCTGGATCGCCTGCTTTGCAGTGCTGTTCAACATGCTCGCCATGCCGATGACGGGGGCGATGGCGCAAGCGGCCAATTCACCGGCCGAACAACTGCTGTGGAGCAGTTTCTGCACCGGCAGCGGGACGAAAATGGTGGCGATCGACATCGGCGCCACGGATCAGCAAGCCCCGCCCAGCGACAGCCATTCCAACATGCAGCATTGCTGGTGTTGCTCCGGGTCGGCGCCTTTGGTGGCGCTGCCGGGGCATGCGCCGCAGCTGTATTTCGCCCGTTACGAAAGCCATCGCAGCGTCGCGCCGGTTTCACTGCAAACACCCACACCGCGCCAGCAATGGCCGAGCCTCAATCCCCGCGCTTCCCCTCTGGTTTGATTTGTTCGCGCAATTGACCTGCGTTTCAAATCGTTCTGGAGAACTGCCATGTTGAAAAAAATCATCGTCCTCGCTGCGTTGCTGTTGCCTGCGTGTTTTGCCCATGCCCATGAATACAAGGCCGGGGAACTGGAAATCGCCCACCCGTGGTCGCAGGAACTGCCGCCCAACGCACCCACCGTCGCGGCGTATTTCGTGATTCATAACGCCGGCAAAACGGCCGATCGACTCCTCAGTGTCGACTCGCCTATCGCCCCCGAAGCGCAATTGCACGAGCATGTGATGCAGGGCGATCTGATGAAGATGCAGCAAGTGCCGAGCGTAGACATTCCGGCCGGCGGCAAGGTGACGTTCGCGCCGATGGCCTATCACGTCATGCTGCCCAACCCGACCGATCGCAGCCTGCTCAGCGACGGCAAACGCTTTCCGCTGACGATGCATTTCGAGAAGGCCGGGGACGTCACCGTCGAAGTCGCCGTGCAGAAAAAACCGCCGCACGACATGCCGGAACACGCGCACGCCCAATAACCGATACGGTTAACGACGCCCATGCGCCCGCTGAGCGCCAGGCCATCCCTGCAACGCCGTCAGACTGAACACCTGACCTGCGGCAGCTGGATTGCCCTGTTCGCCATGTTGATGATTTTCATCGGCCCACTGATTTCTCAGTCGATGCCGATGGATCAACACGCCTCGACCTCCATGCCGATGAGCATGGAGATGTCGATGGACATGCCGGGCATGGATCATGCCCGGCACGATGCCAAACCCAGCGCTGAACACTGCCCGCCGCAATCCTCGCATCATGCGCTGTGGGCAAAGTGCGGTTATTGCAGCCTGCTGTTCAATTGCCCGGCGCTGACCGGTGGCGGCACGTTTACCGCGTTCAGCATCGCCCACACCAACACGTTCACCCCGCCCTCCCCGCGCCTGGGCCATGCCCGGCCAACCTTCTTCCCCGGCGCCCGCCCCCGCGCCCCGCCCGTCGCCGCGTAAACACCCCCTCTGATTGCACACGGTTGAGAAGACAGCTTCAGGCTGCCGGCTGTGTCGTTTACGACTGTTTGATGGAAATTGTCATGTCCAGGTTTTCTGCTGTTCCACGCTCGGGCGCTGCCCAGGCGTCCTTCGCTTTGAACGAATCGCGTATTCGTTTCAGGCACGCGACCGCCGTCCTTTGCGGCGTCCTGCTGTCCCCCCTGGTGCTGGCCGATGATCACGCCGCACACGCGGATGAACTGAGCCCGACGGTGATCACCGCCATTGCACCGAGTTCGCCACTGACCGTTGTCACCAACCCCCAGGACCCGCGCCAACCGGTGCCGGCCAGTGATGGCGGCGATTACCTGAAGACCATTCCGGGCTTCGCCCTGGTGCGCAATGGCGGCACCAACGGCGATCCGGTGCTGCGCGGCATGTTCGGTTCGCGGCTCAACATTCTCACCAACGGCAGCATGATGCTCGGCGCCTGCCCCGGCCGCATGGACGCGCCAACCTCGTACATTTCGCCGCAAACCTACGACAAGCTCACCGTCATTAAAGGCCCGCAAACCGTGCTTTATGGCCCCGGTGCATCGGCCGGCACGGTGCTGTTCGACCGTGAACCGGAAAGCTTCGGCGAACTCGGCACGCGGGTGAATGCCAGCATCCTGGCCGGCTCCCACGGGCGCTTCGACAAGGTCATCGACGCCGCTGCCGGCGGGCCGTTGGGTTATGTAAGGGTGATCGGCAACACCGCGCATTCGGACGACTATCGCGACGGCAACAATGACACTGTCGCTTCACGCTACGACAAGTGGAACGGCGATGTTGCGCTCGGCTGGACCCCGGACGCCGACACCTTGATCGAGCTGACTGCCGGCAAGGGCGACGGCGAAGCCCGCTACGCCGGTCGCGGCATGGACGGTTCGCAGTTCCTGCGCGAAAGCCTCGGCCTGCGTTTCGAAAAGTCCAACATCAGCGATGTGCTGGAGAAACTCGAAGCACAGGTCTACTACAACTACGCCGACCATGTGATGGACAACTACACCCTGCGCACGCCGTCCGGTACGGGGATGATGGCCGGCCCCATGGCCTCCAACGTTGATCGCCGGACCCTCGGCGCACGCATCAAAGCGACCTGGCGCTGGGCCGATATCCAACTGATCACCGGGCTGGATGCACAGACCAACGAACACCGTCAGCGCAGTTCGATGGGCATCGATACCTACAAGGATCTGCCGTATACCAAGGACGCCGACTTCCATAACTATGGCGTGTTCAGCGAGATGACCTGGTACGCCGCGGACCGTGACCGGTTGATCACCGGCGCTCGGGTCGACCGGGCGTCAGCCAAGGATTATCGGCAGAGCACCGGTTCGGGAATGATGTCGCGCCCCAATCCAACCGCCGACAACACCCGTGCCGACACACTGCCAAGCGGCTTCGTGCGTTACGAGCATGACCTGGCCGACAGCCCGGCCACGCTCTTCGCCGGCCTCGGCCATGTGCAGCGCTTCCCGGATTACTGGGAACTGTTTTCGCCCAAGTCGGGCCCCGCAGGTTCGGTCAACGCGTTCGACTCGATCAAACCGGAAAAGACCACCCAGTTCGATTTCGGCGTGAACTACAAGAGCGCCGAACTCGAAGCCTGGGCGTCGGGCTACATCGGCGTGGTGCGCGATTACATCCTGTTCGATTACACCCCCGGGATGATGGGCACGACCTCCCGCGCCGAGAACATCGACGCGCGAATCATGGGCGGTGAACTCGGAACGGCTTACAAACTCACCGATCACTGGAAAGCCGATGCAACCCTGGCCTACGCCTGGGGCAAGAACAGCAGCGACGGCAAAGCCCTGCCGCAGATGCCGCCGCTCGACGCACGTTTGGGCCTGACTTACAGCGAAGACAACTGGAGCGCCGGTGCACTGTGGAGAGTGGTGGCCAAGCAAAACCGTATCGACCAGAACAAGGGCAACGTGGTCGGCAAGGACTACGACAAGAGTTCGGGCTTCGGTGTGTTCTCGCTCAACGGTGCCTACCGGATCAACAAGCACTGGAAGGTCAGTACCGGCGTCGACAACCTGTTCGGCAAGGCTTACGCCGAACACCTGAACCTGGCGGGCAACGCCGGTTTCGGCTACCCGGCCAACGACCCGCAAGCCATCAATGAACCGGGGCGCACGCTCTGGACCAAGGTGGACATGAGTTTCTAACGAAGCTGCCCCCCCTCCCCTGTGGGGGCGGGCTTGCTCGCGAAAGCGGTGTATCAGGCGCCAGCAATGTTGGCTGTGCCGCCATCTTCGCGAGCAAGCCCGCTGCCACAGGGGTAATGCGGTGTTCCACCCAATGCAGAACAACTAAAAGATCCAAGCCAAGCGGAGCAAACGTGATGCAAAAGCCCAAACCGAATTTCTACAACCTGGCCTGGCGTTGGCATTTCTATGCCGGTCTGTTCGTCGCGCCCTTCATGGTGATGCTGGCCCTGACCGGCATCGTTTACCTGTTCAAACCGCAGCTCGATTTGCTGATGTACAGCAGCCTGCTCAACGTCCCGGCCGGGCACCACACTGTTGCGGCCGACGACTTGCTACAACGGGTGAAAAGCGCCTACCCACAAGGCCAGGTCACGCAATACCTGCCACCGTTGAACGCCGAGCGCAGTGCGCAATTTGTCGTCAAGAACGCCGGGCACGAACTGAATGTGTTCGTCGACCCGTACCACGGCGACATCCTCGGCGAGCAGGATGCCAAGCAGAACCTGCAAGCCATCGCCCGGGCGATCCATGGCGAATTGATGATCGGCACTGTCGGTGACCGTCTCATCGAAATGGCCGCCGGATGGGGCGTGGTGCTGGTGGTGTCGGGGCTTTTCCTGTGGTGGCCGCGCGGTCAGGCAGCGGGGATTCTCTGGCCGCGCTTGAACAGTCGCGGCCGCGTGTTGTGGCGTGACCTGCACGCCGTCACCGGGTTCTGGGGCGCGACCCTGTTGCTGGTGATGCTGCTCAGTGGCATGACCTGGACCGGCTTCTGGGGCAAACAATACGCACAGGTGTGGAACGTGTTCCCGGCCGCCATGTGGGACAACGTGCCGACCTCTGACGTCGAGGCCCGCAGCCTTAACAGCGCCACCCGCCAGACCGTGCCATGGGCGATGGAAAACACGCCGATGCCGATGTCCGGCGATCACGCCGAGCACATGGCCCACGGTGACGCCCACGCAGGCCCCGCCGCGCCTGCCATCAGCCTGCAAGCAGTGCAGGACATCGCCAACCAACGTAAGGTCGAGCCGGGTTACAGCATCACCCTGCCAACCACCGCGACCGGCGTATTCACCATCGCCGTGTTCGCCGACGACCCTCGCAACGACGCCACCCTGCATGTCGATCAGTACACCGGCAAGGTCCTCGCCGATGTGCGTTTCGAGCAGTACGGCGCGGTGGCCCGCGCCACCGAAATCGGCGTGATGCTCCACGAAGGCAAGATGTTCGGCACTTTCAATCAGATCGTCGTGCTACTGATCTGCCTGATGATTTTGCTCAGCGCCGTCAGTGGTGTGGTGATCTGGTGGAAACGTCGGCCACAGGGCAAGTTGGGTGTGCCACCGCTGCGTCATGATTTGCCGAAATGGAAAACCGGGGTGGTGATCATGCTCGCGCTGGCGGTGATTTTCCCGCTGGTGGGCGCTTCGTTGGTGGTGGTGTGGTTGCTGGATCGCCTGCTGTTGTCGCGCCTGGGCCGCCAAGCTGAATCTGCCTCAACTTCATCGTGAAGCAGGCGAGATGCGCGGTTTAGACAGATCTATAAACTGCTGGGGCTTAAACTCCGGTATTTTTTAGTGTTACTGTATAACGCAAATATGCCGCTCTGCCCGCAACCAAAAGTTGCGGGCTTTCTTTTGAAGAAGTGATTCACCACCCCGATGAACAAGTACCTCTTGTCCAGCCTCTGTCTGTTCGGCCTGAACAACGCCCATGCCGACAACCAGGCGCTGACACTGCCCACCGGCACCATCAGCGCACCGGTCATCGACGACGCAAGCGTCAGCCTCAACACGCCGACCACCGCCGGCTCGCGCCTGAATCTCAACGCCATGCAAACCCCTGCCAGCGTCCAAAGCCTCAGCGGCGAACAGGTTCGCGCCCGGGGCGATCGCAGCGTGCAGGACGCCGTGTCGCGCAGCACCGGCATCAGCCGCACCGGTACGCCAGGCGATGGCGGCACCTCGTTGCAGGCACGCGGGTTTACCGGGCAGAGTTCGGTGATGCAGTTGTATGACGGCAATCGAATGTACAGCGGCATGGGCACAGTGACCTTTCCGGTCGACACCTGGTCGGTGGAACGCGTCGATGTGCTGCGCGGCCCGGCCTCGGTGTTGTACGGCGAAGGCGCGACCGGCGCGGTGGTCAACGTGACCCCGAAGAAGCCGTTCGAAGGTGAAATCGAAAACCATGTGCGCGTCGGCTATGGCTCCTACGACAGCCAGCAGCAGGCCTTCGACAGCGGCGGTTCGCTGACCGACACCCTGAGCTATCGCCTCAATCTCAATCGCTTGCGCAGCAACGGCTGGATTGATCGCGGCGACTCGTCCAGCGATTTCATCAGCGCTGCCCTGCGCTGGCAGGCCACCGATGATCTGGCCTTCACCCTCGCCCACGATTACGGCGACCAGCACCCGCAAAACTACTTTGGCACGCCGCTGATCAATGGCCGGTTGCACGACAGCCTGCGCTACAAGAACTACAACGTGCGCGACGACCAGCAGCACTACAACGATCAGTGGACGCGCCTGACCACGGATTGGCAGATCAACGACGCGGTCAGCGCCAGCAACGAGCTGTATTACCTCAAGGCCCAGCGCCGCTGGCAGAACGCCGAGAACTACAACTTCGACACCGCCACCCAACAACTCAGCCGCAGTGGCTATTTCGGCATCGGCCACCGACAGGAGCAGGTCGGCGACCGTCAGACCTTCACCTTCAAGCACTCGCTGTTCGGCCTCGACAGCCAGACCGTGACCGGCGTCGATTACAACCGCATCCGCTTCCAGCTCGACAGCAACTCGCCGTTCAACGACGTGCTGCCCAAAGGCCAGGCGCTGGATCTGTATCACCCGCAACCGGGCTACTTCGAAAGCGCCAACCCGTACCGGGATCAGTTCGACAGCACCACCAAACAGATGTCGGTGTTTGCCGAGAACCTTACGCAACTGAGCGAGCGCTGGTCGCTGGTGACCGGCGTGCGCCGCGACTACGTGCACGTGGATCGCAACAATCTGGTCGACATTAGCCAGAGCGACAAGACCCTGACCGGCAACAACTGGAAGGCCGGGCTGGTGTTTGCGCTGACGCCGCAGACTTCGTTCTATGGCCAGGTCGCGACCAGCACCGATGGCGTCGGCGGGCTGATTTCCCTGAGCCCGAGCCAGCAGCAATACGATCTATCGACTGCCCGGCAGACGGAAATCGGCCTGAAGCAATTGTTCTGGGATCAGCGCGGCGAGTTCACGCTGGCGGCTTATCGCATCGTCAAGAAGAAGCTGCTGACCGACGATCCGGGCAACCCGACGCTCAAGCAGCAAGTCGGCCAGCAATCGTCCAATGGCCTGGAAGCCAGCCTTGACCTGCAATTGCCGCACGCCTGGCAACTGCAAGCCAACGCGGCGATTGTGAAGGCCAAGTACGACGATTTTTCCGAAGCGGTGAACGGGCAGACCCTGTCGTACAACGGCAACCGTCCGCTGGATGTACCACGTCGTACCGCCAATCTGTGGCTGAACAAAAGCATCAGCGATGACCTGCAGGCCGGTGCGGGCGTGCGTTATGTCGATGCGCGCTACGCCGATATGGCCAACCGCAATAAGCTGCCGAGTTACACCGTGGTGGATGCGACCCTGTCGTGGAAAGCCTTGCGCAACACCACGCTGGGCTTGCAGGTGAACAATCTGTTTGACCGCCAGTACGCACAAAGCCAATACAATGAGGGCCAGCAGTGGATACTCGGCGAGCCGAGGTCGTTCTTTGTCACTGCTGATTACACCTTTTGATTCACCGGCCCCTTCGCGAGCAAGCCCGCTCCCACATTGAAATACGTTCCACTGTGGGAGCGGGTTTGCTCGCGAAGGCGTCATCAGCAGCACCCGATATTTCAGAGTAGACGATGACCTCACTGACAATCGCCAACCTCGCCTGGACACCCCTGGGCCACGGCCACTGCCATCACCAGTTCCAGCTGCGTGACGCCTCCTTGCGAGTGGCCGCCGGTGAGTTCGTCGGGCTGATCGGCCCCAACGGCAGTGGCAAAACCAGCCTGCTGCGGTGCGCCTATCGATTCAGTCAGCCGGAAAGCGGTGAGGTCAGACTCGATCACCACAATGTGTGGAAGCAATCCTCGCGCTGGTGCGCAAAACGCATCGCCGTGGTCTTGCAGGAATTCCCCGATGCCTTTGGCCTGACCGTCGAAGAAGTGGTCGCCATGGGCCGCACGCCGCACAAAGGCCTGTTCGATGGCGACACGCAGGAAGATCGCAACCTGGCGACTCAAGCGCTCAAATCCGTCGGTCTCGACGGCTTCGAAGACCACGCTTTCGCCACGCTATCGGGCGGTGAAAAACAGCGGGTAATCCTTGCCCGCGCCCTGACCCAGCAACCGCAACTGCTGATCCTCGACGAGCCGACCAACCACCTCGACCCGCGTTATCAGCTTGAGCTGCTGCAACGGGTCAAGCGCCTGCAGATCGGCACCCTCGCCAGCATCCACGACCTGAACCTGGCCGCCGCGTTCTGCGATCGACTGTACGTGATCAACCACGGCCGCATCGTCGCCAGTGGCACACCGCAAGAAGTCCTCACCACCCAACTGCTGCGTGACGTCTTCGGCGTCGAGGCATTGATCGACTCTCACCCCCTTCACGACTACCCGCGAATCACCTGGATAACCCGACCATGACTGTGCGTTCCCTGCTTTGCGTCGCTCTTGTGCTGTGCAGTGCCCAAGCCTTGGCCGAGGCCACGAAATACCCGCTGACCGTTCAAAGCTGCAACCGCGAAGTGACGTTCAAGGAAGCGCCAAAACACGCGGTCAGCCACGACATCAACATGACCCAGATGATGCTCGCCCTTGGCCTCAAACCGAGGATGGCCGGTTACAGCGGCGTCAGTGGCTGGAAGTCAGTGACGCCCCAGATGCAGTCACTGCTCGACGGTTTGCCGGAGCTGGCCGCGAAATATCCGTCGGTGGAAACCCTGCTCAACGCCAACGTCGATTTCTTCTTCGCTGGCTGGGATTACGGCATGCGCGTGGGCGGCGATCTCACGCCGCAAACCCTGCAACCGCTGGGCATCAATGTGTATGAGCTGACCGAGTCCTGCGCGTTCGTGATGAAGCGCCCGGCGGCGACGCTGGACGACACCTATAACGACCTGCGCAACCTCGGGAAGATTTTCGACGTGCAGGATCGCGCCAATGCACTGATCGCCGGGATGCAGAATCAGGTCGCCGAGATCCGCAAAGACCTGCCCGCCGACAAGCCGCGAGTGTTCCTCTACGACAGCGGCGAAGACCGCGCCATGACGTCCGGCCGTCTCGGCATGCCGCAAGCGCTGATTGATGCCGCCGGCGGGCGCAACATTCTCGATGACGTCGAAGCGAGCTGGACGCGGGTCAACTGGGAGACCGTGGTCGAGCACAATCCGCAGGTCATCGTGATCGTCGACTACAGCGAAATCACCGCCGATCAAAAGATCGCATTCCTGCTGAAGAACAAGGCCCTGCAATCGGTGGACGCGATCAAGAACCAGCGCTTTATCGTCATTCCGTATGTGCAGGCCACACCGGGAATCGACAACGTGCTGGCTGTTGAAACACTGGCCAAAGGTTTCCACGGCGAATGATCAACCGTCGCTACGCCCTGTTGCTGATGGCCTTCGGCGCCCTGTTGCTGGTGTCGTGTGTGGTGTCGCTCGGCTTCGGCCCGGCGCGGGTGCCGGTGGACGTGGTGTGGCGGATTATCCTGCACAAGACGCTCGGTTTCGGCGAGCTGAACTGGAGCGCCGGGCAGGAACATATCGTCTGGCTGATCCGCGTGCCGCGCATGTTGCTCGGGGCGCTGGTCGGTGCCGGCCTCGCACTGATCGGCGCGGTGCTGCAAGCGGTGACGCGCAACCCTCTGGCCGATCCGCATCTGCTCGGTGTGACATCCGGAGCGACGTTGGGCGCAGTGATTGTGGTGCTGCACGTCGGTGAAATCATCGGCCTGCTGACCTTGCCGATTGCGGCGTTCATTGGCGCGTTGCTGAGCATGCTCGTGGTGGTGGCGATTGCCAGTCGCCATGGCCGGCTCGACAGCGATCGCTTGCTGCTGTGCGGTGTGGCGGTGTCGTTCGTGATGATGGCGATCGCCAATCTGCTGCTGTTCATGGGCGATCACCGCGCCAGTTCAGCGGTGATGTTCTGGATGCTCGGCGGACTCGGGCTGGCGCGCTGGGAGTTGCTCGCGGTGCCCGCGGCCAGCGTATTGCTCGGATTGTTTTTGCTGCTGGGCATGGCGCGGCCATTGAACGCGTTGATGGCGGGCGAGCAGACCGCCGTGACCCTCGGCCTGAATGCTCGCTCGGTACGCTTGCGGGTGTTTGTCATCGCCTCGTTGATGACCGGGGTGCTGGTGTCGATCAGCGGCTCCATCGGGTTTGTCGGGCTGATGGTGCCGCACATTGCGCGGCGTCTGGTCGGCGCCGAACATCGGCGCTTGCTGCCGGTGTGCATGTTGCTCGGCAGTGTGTTTCTGATCTGGGTCGATGTGGCCGCGCGCACAATGATCGCCCCCGAAGACCTGCCCATCGGCGTCGCGACCGCTGCCATTGGCGGGCTGTTCTTCATCGGTCTGATGCGCCGTCGCTGACTCTCCACCTTTCAAAACTGTGGGAGCGGACTTGCTCGCGAAGGCGTCGTGCCAGTCACCTTATGCATTGACTGACAGACCGCTTTCGCGAGCAAGCCGCTCCCACATTTGATTTTTGTTTACCACCAGATCGCGCCCCAATCTGGCGCGGCCGCCTGCACCAACGCTCCACGAGCGTTCCTTCATGGTGCACCCAACCCACGCGCAAGCGCTCTAAACCGACATTTTCCTGCCCATCCCCGACCGGGCACAGCCCTTGCAAAACACCCTTCAGTCGTCCGCATCTGCCAACCATAAAAAACTTTAACGTTCATGGAGATCGCACAATGAAGCGTCGCAGTTTGATCAAGGCTTTCACACTCACGGCATCCATTGCCGCGATGGGCATGACCTGGACTGTCCAGGCCGCCGAGACCATCAAGGTCGGGATTCTGCATTCGTTGTCCGGCACCATGGCGATCTCCGAAACATCGCTCAAAGACATGGCGCTGATGACCATCGACGAGATCAACGCCAAGGGCGGCGTCAATGGCAAGATGCTCGAGCCCGTTGTCGTCGACCCGGCGTCGAACTGGCCGTTGTTCGCCGAAAAGGGCCGGCAGTTGCTGACCCAGGACAAGGTTGCCGTGGTGTTCGGCTGCTGGACCTCGGTGTCGCGTAAATCGGTGCTGCCGGTGTTCGAAGAACTCAACGGTCTGCTGTTCTACCCGGTGCAATACGAAGGCGAAGAGATGTCGCCGAACGTGTTCTACACCGGCGCTGCGCCCAATCAGCAAGCGATCCCGGCGGTTGAATACCTGATGAGCGAAGAAGGTGGCAGCGCCAAGCGTTTCTTCCTGCTCGGCACCGACTACGTCTACCCGCGCACCACCAACAAGATCCTGCGTTCGTTCCTGCATTCCAAAGGCGTGGCCGACAAGGACATCGAAGAGGTCTACACACCGTTCGGTCATAGCGACTATCAAACCATCGTTGCCAACATCAAAAAGTTCTCGGCCGGTGGCAAGACGGCGGTGATTTCCACGGTCAACGGCGACTCCAACGTGCCGTTCTATAAAGAGCTGGCCAACCAGGGCCTGAAAGCCACCGACGTACCGGTGGTGGCTTTCTCGGTGGGCGAAGAAGAGTTGCGCGGCATCGACACCAAACCGTTGGTGGGCAACCTCGCGGCATGGAACTACTTCGAGTCGGTGGAGAACCCGGTGAACAAGAAGTTCGTCGCGGACTGGAAAGCCTACGCGAAGAAACACAACCTGCCGGGCGCCGACAAAGCGGTGACCAATGAC
The DNA here is from genome assembly GCF_963970575.1 of Pseudomonas sp. EA_65y_Pfl2_P74. Taxonomy (NCBI): domain Bacteria; kingdom Pseudomonadati; phylum Pseudomonadota; class Gammaproteobacteria; order Pseudomonadales; family Pseudomonadaceae; genus Pseudomonas; species Pseudomonas sp. EA_65y_Pfl2_P74. Next base: position 108,802 of record NZ_CAXAOQ010000007.1, on the reverse strand, counting down.
CCGATGGAAGCCACCTACGTCGGCATCCACATGTGGGCTCAGGCCGTGGAGAAAGCCAAGTCCACCGACGTCGACAAAGTCCGCGAAGCCCTCGCCGGCCAGACCTTTGCCGCACCGTCGGGCTACACCCTGACCATGGACAAGACCAATCACCACCTGCACAAACCGGTGATGATCGGCGAGATCCAGAGCGACGGTCAGTTCAACGTGGTCTGGCAGACCGAAGGCCCGATCCGTGCGCAGCCGTGGAGCCCGTTTATCGAGGGCAACGACAAGAAGCCGGATTATGCGGTGAAGAGCAACTGAGCCACTGGGTGTCAGGGCCCGAGTACAAAACCCGGACCTGATGCAATTCCCTGTGGGAGCGGGCTTGCTCGCGAAGACGGCGGCACATCCAACATCAATGTGACTGACCCATCGTATTCGCGAGCAAGCCCGCTCCCACATTGTCCGCGTAAGGCCAATGACATGCTGACTGCCCTTTACCGTCTATTGCTCGCCATCGCGCTCCTGCTGCCGATGGCCGCCCATGCCGGCGACGCCGAAGACTTCGTCGCCGCCAACCCCATGCAACAGGCCAAACTGCTGCAAGAATGGGCCGCGCAGCCCGAACCGGCCCGTATCGAGCTGATCAACGCCCTGCAACAAGGCGAACTGACCGTCGACGGCCAAGCCAAAACCCTGCGCCTGAACAACCGCCTGCGGGGGCTGATCGACACCGCTCTGGCCAGCCACCAATTGCTCGCCGCCGACGCCAAAATCCGTCTGGCTGGCGCGCAGCAATTGCAGAAAAGCGCTAAACCCGCGCAGCTGAAATTCCTTGACCAGCAACTGGCTGGCGAAACAGATGAAAGCGTCCACGCCGCCCTGAGTCTGGCCCTGGCCAATCTGCAACTGGTCGACACTGACCCGGCCGTGCGGCTGGCCGCCGTGCGCTTGCTCGGTAAAACCGGCGATCCGCTGGCTCGCACTCGTCTTGAAGGCTTGCTTGAACCCGGTGTCGAAACCGATGCCGGCGTGCGCACTGCCGCCCAAACCAGCCTCGCTCAGGTGAAACGCAAACTGTTGATCGGCGAAATACTCGGCCAGGCGTTCAGCGGCATGTCACTCGGCTCGATCCTGCTGCTCGCGGCACTGGGCCTGGCGATTACCTTCGGTCTGCTGGGCGTGATCAACATGGCCCACGGCGAAATGCTGATGCTGGGCGCCTACTCGACCTACGTGGTGCAACTGATGTTCCAGCGCTACGCCCCACAGGCCATCGAGTTCTATCCGCTGATCGCCCTGCCGGTGGCGTTCTTCGTCACCGCCGCCATCGGCATGGCGCTGGAGCGCACGGTGATTCGCCACTTGTATGGCCGACCGCTGGAAACCCTGCTCGCCACCTGGGGCATCAGCCTGATGCTGATTCAGCTTGTGCGTTTACTGTTCGGCGCACAAAACGTTGAAGTGGCCAACCCGGCATGGCTGTCCGGTGGCATTCAGGTGCTGCCGAATCTGGTGCTGCCGTACAACCGCATCGTCATCATCGCCTTCGCGCTGTTTGTGGTGGTGCTGACCTGGCTGCTGCTGAACAAGACGCGCCTGGGCCTCAACGTGCGCGCGGTCACCCAGAACCGCAACATGGCCGCCTGCTGCGGCGTGCCGACCGGACGCGTCGACATGCTCGCTTTCGGTCTCGGTTCCGGTATCGCCGGCCTCGGCGGTGTGGCGCTGAGCCAGATTGGCAACGTCGGCCCGGACCTCGGCCAAAGCTACATCATCGACTCATTTCTGGTGGTGGTGCTCGGCGGCGTCGGCCAATTGGCCGGTAGCGTGCTGGCGGCGTTCGGCCTCGGTATCACCAACAAGATTCTCGAACCGCAGATCGGTGCGGTGCTCGGCAAGATCCTGATCCTCGCGCTGATCATTCTGTTCATTCAGAAACGTCCGCAAGGCCTCTTCGCACTCAAAGGACGGGTGATCGACTGATGAACCAGCCTCTATTAGTCACGGCCACGCAAAAGGCTGGCCCGAAAATCACGATTGCCGTTGGCGCGGTGATCCTCGCGCTACTGATCGCAATGCCTTTGCTGTCGCTGTTGTCGCCGGAAAACGCGCTGCATGTCTCGGCGTACACCCTGACGCTGGTCGGCAAAATCCTCTGCTACGCCATCGTCGCGCTGGCGCTGGATCTGGTCTGGGGTTACGCCGGTCTGCTGTCCCTCGGCCACGGCTTGTTCTTTGCCCTCGGCGGTTATGCGATGGGCATGTACCTGATGCGTCAGGCCGCCGGTGATGATTTGCCAGCGTTCATGACCTTCCTGTCGTGGACCGAATTGCCGTGGTACTGGGCCGGCACCAGCAGCTTTGTCTGGGCCCTGTGCCTGGTGGTGCTGGCGCCGGGTTTGCTGGCGCTGGTGTTCGGCTTCTTCGCCTTCCGTTCGCGGATCAAGGGCGTGTATTTCTCGATCATGACCCAGGCCCTGACCTTCGCCGGCATGCTCCTGTTTTTCCGTAACGAGACCGGGTTTGGCGGCAACAACGGCTTCACCAATTTCCGCACGATTCTCGGTTTCGGCATCACGGAACCGGGCACCCGTGCGGTGCTGTTCCTGGCCACGGTGTTGCTGCTGGTGGCGAGTCTGTTTATCGGCTGGCGTCTGGCGCAAAGCAAGTTCGGCCGAGTGCTGACGGCGCTGCGCGATGCGGAAAACCGCCTGATGTTCTGCGGTTACGACCCGCGTGGCTTCAAGCTGTTTGTCTGGGTGTTGAGCGCAGTGTTGTGTGGCTTGGCCGGTGCGCTGTACGTGCCGCAGGTGGGGATCATCAACCCGAGCGAAATGTCGCCGACCAACTCCATCGAAGCGGCGGTCTGGGTCGCCCTCGGCGGGCGCGGCACGTTGATCGGGCCGTTGCTTGGCGCCGGCGTGGTCAACGGCATGAAGAGCTGGTTCACCGTGGCGTTCCCCGAGTACTGGCTGTTCTTCCTCGGTGCGCTGTTCATCATCGTGACCCTGTATTTGCCCAAAGGCGTGATTGGTCTGCTGAAGAAACGAGGTGAACAATGAGAGTCACGGCAAGTGCTGAATTCATGCTCGAACCGGCCTTTTTTCCCGTGGAGCCCAACAAGGATGAGGGCACCAGCCGCGACTCGATCGGCCTTGGCCAGCGCGTTGGCCCGGGGCTCGACACGCGTCACGGGACGATCCTGACCCTGGAAGAGATCAGCGTCAGCTTCGATGGCTTCCGGGCGCTGAACAACCTCAACCTGTACATCGGCGTCGGCGAATTACGCTGCATCATCGGCCCCAACGGCGCGGGCAAGACCACGCTGATGGACGTGATCACCGGCAAGACGCGCCCCAGCCACGGCAAGGCCTGGTTCGGCGAAACCCTGGACCTGACGCAGATGAGCGAAGTGCAGATCGCCCAGGCCGGCATCGGCCGCAAGTTCCAGAAGCCGACGGTGTTCGAAGCGCTGAGCGTGTTCGAAAACCTCGAACTGGCGCAAAAAACCGACAAGTCGGTGTGGGCCAGTTTGCGTGCGCGCCTCAGTGGCGAGCAGAAGGATCGCATCAGCGAAGTGCTGGAGACCATTCGCCTGACCGCCTCGGTCAATCGCCCGGCGGGCTTGCTCTCTCATGGCCAGAAGCAGTTTCTGGAAATCGGCATGTTGCTGATGCAAGACCCGCAACTGCTGCTGCTCGACGAACCGGTCGCGGGCATGACCGACGCTGAAACCGAATTCACCGCCGAGCTGTTCAAGTCGCTGGCAGGCAAGCATTCGCTGATGGTGGTGGAACACGACATGGGCTTTGTCGGCTCGATTGCCGATCACGTCACGGTGTTGCACCAGGGCAGCGTGCTGGCCGAAGGGTCGCTTGAGCAGGTGCAGGAAAACGAGCGGGTGATCGAGGTCTACCTGGGCCGCTGAACTGCAAACACCCGCTCCCACAAGGGGATTTGAGGAGACTCTGAACATGCTGCAAGTCGACAAGCTGCACCAGTACTACGGCGGTAGCCACATCCTGCGCGGCCTGAGCTTTGACGTGAAGGTCGGGGAAGTCACCTGCCTGCTCGGGCGCAACGGCGTGGGCAAGACCACCCTGCTCAAATGCCTGATGGGTCTGTTGCCGGCCAAGGAAGGCGCAGTGAATTGGGAAGGCAAACCGATCACCACGTTCAAGCCGCATCAGCGGGTGCACGCCGGGATCGCTTATGTGCCGCAGGGCCGGGAAATCTTCGGCCGCCTGACGGTGGAAGAAAACCTGCTGATGGGGCTGTCGCGATTTCCCGGCAGCGAAGCCAAAGAGGTGCCAGGTTTCATCTACGAATTGTTCCCGGTGCTGCTACAAATGAAGCAGCGGCGCGGCGGCGACTTGTCCGGTGGTCAGCAACAACAGTTGGCCATTGGTCGAGCCCTGGCCAGCCGCCCGCGTTTGCTGATCCTCGACGAGCCCACCGAAGGTATTCAGCCGTCGGTGATCAAGGAGATTGGCGCGGTGATCAAAAAGCTCGCCGCCCGAGGCGACATGGCGATTCTGCTGGTGGAGCAGTTCTACGATTTCGCCGCTGAACTGGCCGATCAGTACCTGGTGATGTCCCGGGGCGAAATTGTCCAGCAGGGACGCGGAGAAAACATGGAAGCCGAGGGTGTGCGCGGACTGGTTACGATCTAACCTGTAGCGTCCTGACGATAATCAGAAAACATGAATTTACCTTTAACGACTGCCCTGTTTACCCCGAGCTGGCATGCCGAGCTGGAGTTGGCGTACGCCCGCTTCGGCGACTGCACGCGCCCGGTGCAGCGCCGACACCTCGGCCCGCTGCGGGTGCAGAAGCATCTGTATGCCGAAGGCCCCGAGGTCTGCCAGCACATCATCGTCCATCCGCCGGGTGGCATTGCCGGCGGTGATCGGCTGGACATCAGCGCCCGCGTCGAACCACACGCCTGGGCGCAGATCACCAGCCCCGGCGCGGCCAAGTGGTATCGCGCCGCGGGCCCGGCCTTTCAAAAGCTCGACTTGAAAGTCGCTGCCGGAGCAACGCTGGAATGGCTGCCACAGGAAACCATCGTCTACAGCGCAGCACAGGCCGAGCTGACCACCTCGATTGAGCTTGAGGGGGATGCGCGGCTGTTCTACTGGGACGTGGTGGCGCTGGGTCGTCCGGCCAGCGGCGAGCGTTTCGACCTCGGGCATTTTCAATCGCACCTGGATATTCGTCGCGACGGTCGATTGCTCTGGCATGAGCGCCAGCGCATTGTCGGCGATGACGGTTTGCTCGATTCGCCGATAGGGCTGGACGGCCAACCGGTGTTTGCCACGTTGCTGGTGACCGGTGAGATTGATGCCGAACGGCTGGAACACTGCCGCTCGCTGGGCCATGACGTGCGCGGGGATCTGACGCAGTTGCCGGGATTGCTGGTTGCCCGTTGCCTGGCGAGCGAGGCACTGCTGGCCCGCGCCTGGCTGATCGACTTGTGGCGCTTGCTGCGCCCCGCCCTGCTAGGCCGCGACGCCCTGCCCCCAAGAATCTGGAACACCTGAAATGCATGACAACTTTTCAATCTGCCCTGATGGATATCCACAATGGACCTGACCCCACGCGAAAAAGACAAGCTGTTGATCTTCACCGCCGGCCTCGTCGCCGAGCGGCGTTTGGCGCGCGGTGTGAAGCTCAACTACCCCGAAGCCATGGCCTACATCTGCGCCGCGCTGCTCGAAGGCGCCCGTGACGGCCAGACCGTGGCCGAGCTGATGCACTACGGCACCACCCTGCTGACCCGCGAACAAGTGATGGAAGGCATCCCGGAGATGATCCCCGAGATCCAGGTCGAAGCGACGTTCCCCGACGGCACCAAACTGGTCACTGTTCACCAACCGATCGTCTGAGGCCGGGCCATGACTTACAGCATTCGCGATGCGCTGCATGCCGACCTGCCGGCGATCCGCGACATTTACAACGACGCGGTGCTCAACACCGCGGCGATCTGGAACGACGCGCCCGTCGACCTCGGCAACCGTCAGGCATGGTTCAGCGCCCGTCAGGCCCAGGCTTATCCGATTCTGGTGATCGTCGACGCCGACAACGCGGTGCTCGGCTACGCTTCTTTTGGTGACTGGCGGCCATTCGACGGTTTTCGTCATACCGTCGAGCACTCGGTTTATGTGCGCAGCGACCAACGCGGCAACGGCCTCGGCCCGCAACTGATGAGCGTGCTGATCGAGCGGGCCCGGGCCTGTGGCAAACACGTCATGGTCGCCGCCATCGAAACTGGCAACGCTGCCTCGATTGCTCTGCATGAACGCGCCGGTTTCATCACCACAGGCCAGATGCCGCAAGTCGGCACCAAGTTCGGTCGCTGGCTCGACCTGACTTTCATGCAGCTCACCCTCAACCCTGGCGCGCAGCCGCCTGACGCCAACAAGGAGTGACATCGATGAACGCCGCCCAACTGCGCCGCGTCAATGCTGAAAGCTTTGCCCACTATCGTCAGGGCCTGATCGATCTGCTGCTCGATGCAGTGGGTTATGGCGCCAGTGTCGGATTCATGGCCGACCTCGATGCGGCTCAGGCTCGCGCCTATTTCGATGAGGTTCAGGACAACATCAACAAAGGCAGCGTGTTGCTCTGGGTGGTGGTCAAGGACGAGCAAGTGCAGGCCAGCGTGCAACTGGGACTGTGCCAGAAGGCCAACGGCCTCAATCGCGCCGAAGTGCAGAAGCTGCTCGTGCGCGAACACGCCCGTCGGCGTGGCCTTGGCCAGCAATTGATGAGCGCCCTGGAGCTTGAAGCCCCAAGACACAAACGCGGCATGCTCTACCTCGACACCGAAGCCGGCTCTCCAGCCGAAGACTTCTACAGGGCGCTTGGCTACATCCGCGCAGGTGAAATCCCCGACTACGCCTGTGACCCGCACGGCACCTACCGGCCAACCGCCCTCTACTACAAGATTCTGCAAGGAGCCCAGTGATGATTCCCGGTGAATACCAGATCCAGCCCGGCGACATCGAACTCAACGTCGGCCGCCGCACGGTCAGCCTGAAAGTCGCCAACAGCGGCGACCGGCCGATTCAGGTCGGCTCGCACTATCACTTTTTCGAAACCAATGACGCCCTGACCTTTGATCGAGCGGCCAGCCGTGGCATGCGCCTGAATATTCCGGCCGGCACGGCGGTGCGCTTCGAGCCGGGACAGAGTCGCGAGGTTGAGCTGGTGGATTACGCCGGGCATCGCCGGGTGTTCGGTTTTGCCGGACGGGTGATGGGTGATCTCTAAGTAATGCGGTGTCTGCTCTGGCCCCTTCGCGAGCAAGCCCGCTCCCACATTTGGACCGCGTTCCCTTGTGGGAGCGGGCTCGCTCGCGAATCTGTGAGCGCAGCGAACAGTCTCAAACTCAACTGAATTTCAAGGCGAACGAATGAAGATCTCCCGTCAAGCCTACGCCGACATGTTCGGCCCCACCGTCGGCGACAAGGTGCGCCTGGCCGACACCGAGCTGTGGATCGAGGTCGAAAAAGACTTCACCACCTACGGCGAAGAAGTGAAATTCGGCGGCGGCAAAGTCATCCGCGACGGCCAGGGACAGAGCCAGTTGCTGGCCGCCGAGGTGGTCGACACCGTGATCACCAACGCACTGATCGTTGATCACTGGGGCATCGTCAAAGCCGACGTCGGCCTCAAGGACGGCCGCATCGCCGCCATCGGCAAGGCCGGCAACCAGGACGTGCAACCCAACGTGACCATGGCCATTGGCGCCGGCACCGAAGTGATCGCTGGCGAAGGCATGATCCTCACCGCCGGCGGCATTGACACGCACATCCACTTCATCTGCCCGCAGCAGATCGAAGAGGCGCTGATGAGCGGCGTCACCACCATGATCGGCGGCGGCACGGGACCGGCCACCGGCACCAACGCGACGACCTGCACTTCCGGCCCGTGGCATCTGGCGCGCATGCTCCAGGCCGCCGACGCCTTCGCGATGAACATCGGCCTCACCGGCAAGGGCAACGCCAGCCTGCCGGAGCCGTTGATCGAACAGGTCAAGGCCGGCGCCATTGGCCTCAAGCTGCACGAAGACTGGGGCACCACCCCGGCGAGCATCGACAACTGCCTGAGCGTTGCCGATCAATACGATGTGCAGGTGGCGATCCACACCGACACCCTCAACGAATCCGGCTTCGTCGAAACCACCCTCGGCGCGTTCAAGGGCCGCACCATCCACACCTATCACACCGAGGGTGCCGGTGGCGGCCACGCGCCGGACATCATCAAGGCCTGCGGGTTTGCCAACGTGCTGCCGAGTTCGACCAACCCGACCCGGCCGTTCACCCGCAACACCATCGACGAACACCTGGACATGCTGATGGTCTGCCACCACCTCGACCCGAGCATCGCCGAAGACGTCGCGTTCGCTGAAAGCCGCATCCGCCGCGAGACGATTGCCGCCGAAGACATCCTCCACGACCTCGGCGCCTTCTCGATGATCAGCTCCGACAGCCAGGCCATGGGCCGTGTTGGCGAAGTCATCACCCGCACCTGGCAAACCGCCGACAAGATGAAAAAGCAGCGCGGCCCGTTGCCGCAGGATGGCGAAGGCAACGACAACTTCCGCGCCAAACGCTACATCGCCAAATACACCATCAACCCGGCGATCACCCATGGCATCAGCCATGAAGTCGGTTCGATCGAAGTCGGCAAGTGGGCCGATCTGGTGCTTTGGCGTCCGGCGTTTTTTGGTGTCAAACCGACGCTGATTCTCAAGGGCGGCGCGATTGCCGCCAGCCTGATGGGCGATGCCAACGCCTCGATCCCGACCCCGCAACCGGTGCACTACCGCCCGATGTTTGCCAGTTATGGTGGCTCGCTGCACGCCACCAGCCTGACCTTCATCAGCCAGGCCGCGCAGGAGGCCGGTTTGCCCCAAGCATTGGGTTTGAAGAAGAAGATCGCCGTGGTCAAAGGTTGCCGCGAGGTGCAGAAAACCGACCTGATCCACAACGATTACCTGCCGAACATCGATGTCGATCCGCAGACGTATCAAGTCAAGGCTGACGGTGTGCTGCTGTGGTGTGAACCGGCGGAAACGCTGCCGATGGCTCAACGCTACTTTCTGTTTTAGAGCCCGCGTCCCGAGTACGGACACTCGTGTCCGTACTCGAGATCCCTGCATAGGTGACGGTGTCCCGATTTACGGCGGGACTGATGACTCACCCACAGATCAGCCACGCTCTTGAATCCGCCCCGCTCAGTGTTGTATCGGCAATGAGATTACAAACATTCCATCATGGAGCCGGAAACAACAAAGCGACCATCTCGCGAGAGTAGTGATAATTCAACCTTAGTTCCTTACCCGCCGGAATATCCGTGGTTGCAAAAACAGTACTCAGCTCTAATCCTCTGCGAACCACCTCTCCCCCGGATCGGTCTTCGGCGTCAACGCGAAAAGCAACGGTTTCAACGTTATACCCTCCCGGCGATTGTCGCAGTGGCCGGCCGGCCGCGTTAAATACGAAGTTGGTGTTGATTCTGGAAACAATATTGTCGCCCACCACAACGATTGAAAATTCCCGTGGCCTGCCATCCTCTATAAAAGTGCCGGTAGTTGCGTACATGGCAAATGTTTGTTCGGCCAGTGACAGGCGAGCGGCAGGTACAAGATCTCCACCATATACCCCAATGATTTCCCCTTTGCTGATGCGCCGGTTCGCCACCACCATCGATTGTCCGATCAGAGCCTTTTCGCCGGGAACGATAATGTCTGCTTCAGTAAAGGTCCGTAACTGCAGTTTTTCCTCATACAACCTGGCAACCTGTTCAAAACCACCCGCCTTCAGGTAGGGCAGAACCTGCTCCGAGGTGTATCTGTTTCCACTGGCCATGGACGCTTCTGGCTCAATGCTTCTGACATACATCGGTTTGCCATCAATTCCCCTGATCGGATATTTACCATTGTTGGCACGGTTGTATGAGCCCAGCTTGTTGTTCTCGCCCGAATAACGCACGTAGTGGCGCATGCTGCTGAGTTCTTCAGGGGTATAAGGCTTGATCGGCATCGACTCCGACGCCAGTTCAAAAACATCATCGGGAGAATCCGATCGCGTCGGCAATGATTCCAGCGCCAATTCGAACTCTTCATCGGAATGCCCGGCCTTCATTCCGCCCTTGCGACCTCGACGATGCCAGGTACCCGCCGCATCGGGAGTGGCAATGATCCCGCTGCTGAGCAGCTCGGACGGTTTTTGGGGGTCGCGTACCCGCAGCAGGTAATGCTGCCCGTCTCCCGCGTCAGGTGACCGGGCGGCGAAGTATTTGGCGCCGTTGAATTCCACTTCGTGCGCGGCCGACAGTTTCAGTTGCACGGTTTTGTCAGATGCGAATATCCGAGGGCTGGCGGATCGGCTGGCACCCGATCCGAATTCACTCAGCTCGGCCCATTGCCCACTGACAGGATCACGCTCCAGCGCAGGCCCCGACGCAAACCGTTCGCTTTCCAGTCGTGCCCGGTACAGACCGGTTTGCGGATCCGTTGCGACAGGCACGATATCTCCGCCCGACACTTCGGCATAACCACGTCCCTTGACTGACCGTAAACCGTGCGCGTCGGCCTCCGGCAGTTGGACCGACGCCCTGAACGCGTAATCTGGCAAAGTGTTTCGAGTCACCGCCCGGGCGAAGTCGGGAGGGGGGGTGACCGCGCTGATCGTGACCGTGGATGCTGGCAAAGATGTATCAGGCGTCACGCCGGCGGCGGTGCCGTCACCGCGCAGATTTCGCGCTGGCGCGATGTCAGGAGAAAGGAAATCGAAGCGGTGTAGCGTATCGCGAGGCGGCGAGACAGCGCCCGACGGTGGCGTGGGCCCTGTGTGCCCATCGACAGAGGCAGGGCCTTTGGAAGGCGGTTTTCGTACCATGAATTATTCGTCCTTGAATAGGTTTTATCAGTGACCGACATCGGTAACCGAGTAGCGTGCTGCATGATTGCTTGTTGACTGTGTAACTGCAGCGCCCGGTATCAGACAAGTACATATCCTTATGTACGACGCTATATAAACAACACAACCAAAACATCTTATAAAACGGAAAGCATGCACTTAAGATCATCTGCAACTCTTTCATGCACGATAAAAATACCAGATACCTCGCAGATAAAAACAACTAAAAATCATCAAGAAACCGCTCACAAAGAGCAGCCAATCATTCACAATTTCGAAGTTTAAATTTATGAATCAATACCAAACAGTACTATCAGTACAATAGAAACTTTCCGATACGTATCAACGGTACTGTGGCAGGAGCTACAAAGAGGTTAATATCCCGAAACAATCCAGAAGGGAACCTGCCATGCGCCTATCCGAATTCATCAGGCAACACGTTGATCGTATCGTCGATGAATGGGAGGAGTTCGCAGGCACCATTACGCCCGCCGCCGATTATCTGGACTCGACCGCGCTGCGTGATCACGCCAAGGCCATCCTGCTGGCCGCCGCACGGGACATGAACAAACCGCAGAGCCCCGACGAGCAAGCGGCCAAAGCCAAGGGTGAAGGCCTGGAAGTAACCCCCAGCCTCAATCAGGCCGGCTCCAGCCATGGCGAACTGCGCCACACCGTCGGTTTTGATCTGGTGCAGATGACCTCGGAGTTTCGCCACTTGCGCGCCTGCGTGATCCGCCGCTGGGTCGAAAGTCTGGGGACGCCGGAGATGGTGTACTTCCAGGACATGATCCGTTTCAACGAGGCCATCGACCAAGCGTTGGCCGAGTCGACTGCGGCCTACGCCGAGCAGGTCGAGCGTTCGCGGGACATTTTTCTCGCCATCCTGGGGCACGATTTGCGCGTGCCGCTGCAAGCGGTGAGCATGTCCAGCGAATTGCTCTTGCGCAAAACCAGTCTGGAGGGAGATGCGCTGACCTGTGCCCTGAACATCAAGCGTGGCGCCCGGCACATGGCGTCGATGGTCAGCGACTTACTCGAACTGGTGCGCTGTCGTCTGGGAAAGAGCCTGCCGATCGAGTCAGTGCCAATGGACATGGCCGACGCTGCAAGGGCAGCGATTGCCGAGGCCCGCGCCGGCAATCCGCAGTGCCATCCAACGTTGAAAATCAGCGGCGACACTCACGGAACGTGGGACGCGGGGCGGATCGATCAGTTGCTGCAAAATCTGATCGGCAATGCCTTGCAGCATGGTTCGAATCAACGCGACGTAGCGATCGACCTCAGGGGCGAAGGCGACAGCGTGCTTGTGTCAGTGCATAACCACGGTACGCCGATTCCCGAAGAGGCGATTGGCACGATTTTCGACCCGTTGGTGCGCAGCGCCGACGAGCAACTCGGTCAGCCGTCAACCAGCCTGGGGTTGGGTTTGTTCATCGTCAAGGAAGTGGTCAGCGCCCATGGCGGGACGATTGAAGTCAGCTCGAACGAGGCTGACGGGACGCGCTTCAGCGTGGTGTTGCCCAGAAACGTTTAGTCAGGATTAGCGCGTTATCGTTCTTCGCGAGCAAGCCCGCTCCCACAGAAGTCCGCATTTCACTGCGCACCGAAGTCCGCATGCCAATTGTGGGAGCGGGCTTGCTCGCGAAGGGCCATGCCCAAACAACCGTTCGACATCAGACAAGCTATTCGACCACCAAGCGTCCCAACCGCTGCTTGAGCATGCGGTTCTCGGCCCGCAGTTGGCGAACCTCCTCAAGCAGATCGAGCGCCAGCGCCACCCCTTCCCACTCCAGCTCCAGATCGCGCCGCAACTTGGCGGCGCGTTTGGCCAGGGCCAGTTCGTAGTCGGTGAAACGCCAGTCCCGGGGCTGCGCGCCCTGAGGTTCGAGGATGCCGTGTTCGACGATTTCGATCACGTAGACGTCCGATAAATCGGCTGCCTCACAGAATTCTGCCATGTCCAGTTGAACGATCAGGGGGCTGCTCATGTTGGGCTACTCCGTCGCTGGGTTCAGAAGTTCTCTCGCGGATTGAAGGCGGCTTTCTTCGCCAGTTCCTGCCACAACGCGATGACCTCGTCGTCTGCGGTTTTCGGCATGACGGCCTTGAGCTGCACGAACAGGTAACCGCGCTCGCCCGCCTTGTTTTTCAGACCATGACCCTTGGCCCGCATGCGCTGACCGTTCTGGCTGCCGGCCGGCACTTTGAGGTTGATCTTGCCGGTCAGGGTCGGCACGGCCACTTCAGCCCCCAGCACCAGCTCCCACGGCGCCAGTGGCAGCGTGATGATCAGGTTGTCGCCTTCGACATCGAACTTGGGGTGCGGCGCAAAACGAATCGTCAGGTACAGATCGCCATTCGCCCCGCCACCGATGCCCGGCGCGCCCTGGCCTTTGAGGCGGATGCGCTCGCCGTCGGCCACGCCTGCCGGGATCTTCACGTTCAGGCTCTTGGTGGTGTTGCTGACGTGCTGGCCGTTAGCGTTGTATTGCGGCACCTGGAAGGTGACTTTCTTGGATTCGTTCGAAAGCGTCTCTTCAAGGAAAACCGGCAGTTCCATTTCCACGTCTTGCCCTCGGCGTCCCGTACTGCGTTGTTGCCGACCTTCGCCGCCACCGAAACCGGGGCCGCGATTGCCGAAGATCGAACTGAAGAAGTCCGAGAAGTCGCCGGTGTCCTGACCGCCGCCAAAGCCGCCACGGCTCTGCCAGCCCGGTGGCCCCTGGAACGGTTGTCCGTGCTGGCCATAGCGGCGCAGTTCGTCGTATTCGGCGCGTTTGTCCGCGCTTTTCAGCGCTTCATAGGCTTCCGAGGCATCCTTGAACTTGGCCTCGGCGTCTTTTTCCTTGCTGACATCGGGGTGGTATTTGCGCGCCAGCTTGCGATAGGCCGCCTTGATGGCCTTGTCGTCTGCTGTCGGCTCCACGCCGAGTATCTTGTAATAGTCTTTGAAGTCCATTGAAGGAGTCACCATCCGTTATCGATTTCGCGCCGATGCCAGCATGCGCCTATTTGCGCGTGCCGGGTTGACCGATCTCAAACTTGTGACCGGGTGGCGCAACAGAAGTTTATCGGCAGTGGGCGGCGGTTCTTGCGACCGCCGGTATGTCTGCCTGCCCATGCCAGCAAGTTTGGGGCAAAGCTGAGACTTTCAACCCAGCGTGCTCGTGAAATAGCTGATGACCGGCCTTCGAATCTGCCGCGCACTGACATACACTGCGCGGCCGTTTTTTGACCGGAACCCGAAAGACATGAACAACGCCTCTCCAGCCCGTGCCTGCGGCATCGACTTCGGCACGTCCAACTCCACCGTCGGCTGGCTGCGCCCCGGCATGGAAACGATGATCGCGCTGGAAGACGACAAGATCACCCTGCCGTCAGTGGTCTTCTTCAACATTGAGGAGCGCCGTCCGGTGTACGGTCGCCTGGCGCTGCACGAGTACCTGGAAGGCTACGAAGGCCGGCTGATGCGCTCGCTCAAGAGCCTGCTCGGCTCCAAGTTGATCAAGCACGACACCAGCGTCCTGGGCACCGCGATGCCGTTCAAGGACTTGCTCGGTCTGTTCATCGGTCAGCTCAAGAGCCGTGCCGAAACCGCCGCCGGTCGGGAATTCGAGCAAGTGGTGCTGGGCCGTCCGGTGTTTTTCGTCGATGACGATCCGCTGGCCGACCAGGAAGCCGAAGACACGTTGGTAGAAGTCGCGCGCAAGATCGGCTTCAAGGACGTGTCATTCCAGTACGAACCCATTGCCGCGGCCTTCGACTACGAGTCGACCATCGAGAAAGAAGAGCTGGTACTGATCGTCGACATCGGCGGTGGTACGTCCGACTTCTCGCTGGTGCGTCTGTCGCCCGAGCGTCGCGGTGTGGATAACCGTCACGACGACATCCTCGCCACGGGCGGCGTGCACATCGGCGGTACCGACTTCGACAAACAACTGAGCCTGCAAGGCCTGATGCCGCTGTTCGGCTACGGCAGCCGTATGAAGAGCGGCGCCTACATGCCGACCAGCCACCACATGAACCTGGCGACCTGGCACACGATCAACTCGGTGTACTCGCAAAAATCCAGCCTGGCGCTGGGCAGCATGCGCTACGACATCGAAGACACCGGCGGCATCGATCGCCTGTTCAAACTGATCGAACAACGCGCCGGGCACTGGCTGGCGATGGAAGTGGAAGAGACCAAGATTCAGCTCACTCATACCGACAGCCGGCATGTGCCGCTGGATCGCATCGAAGCCGGGCTGAGCGTGGAACTGACCCGTGCCCTGTTCGAATCAGCCATCGACGCGCAACTGGAACGGGTTCGCGGCAGCGTCACGCAACTGTTGAACGACGCCAATGTATCGGTAGGTCAGGTGGATACGGTGTTCTTCACCGGTGGTTCCAGCGGCATTCCGGCGCTGCGCAACAGCGTCTCGGCGATGCTGCCGAATGCGCGACATGTCGAAGGCAATATCTTTGGCAGCATCGGCAGCGGTCTGGCGATTGAAGCCATGAAGCGTTATGGCGCCATGGCCTGATCCGAAATCGGCGGTGCGCCCTTCGCGAGCAAGCCCGCTCCCACACTGGATTGCATTCTAGCTGAAGGAATGCGGTCAAATGTGGGAGCGGGCCTGCTCGCGAAGAGGCCCGCTCAAACACTACAAAATCTGAATCAAACCATCCCGCCCAGCTTCAACTCACTCTTGAGATACGCGTAGTAAATCGGCCCCGCCACCACCCCCGGCAGGCCGAACGCGGCCTCGAACACCAGCATCGCCAGCAGCAACTCCCACGACTTGGCACTGATCTGCCCGCCGACAATGCGCGCGTTGAGAAAGTATTCGAGCTTGTGGATAAAAATCAGGTAGCCCAGCGCCGCCAGCGCCACCCAGATCGACAGCGACAGACCGACAATGGTGATCAGGGTGTTCGACATCAGGTTGCCGATCACCGGCAGCAGGCCGAGCAGGAAGGTCAGCACGATCAGGGTTTTGGTCAGCGGCAGTTTGATGCCGAACATCGGCAGGATCACCGCCAGGAAGATGCCGGTGAAGAAGGTGTTGAGCAGGGAAATCTTGATCTGCGCGAAGACGATGTTGCGAAACGCCTGCACCAGCAGGTGCAAGCGGTCGAACAGTGCGGCGGCCAGCGGCTTGCGCTTGGTCACGTCCGGTATGCGCTGCAGCGCGATGATTGCGCCAAGCACCATGCCGATCAGCAGCGTGACGAACATGTGCGCTGCGTCCTTGCCCACCAGTTGCAGATCGGCCAGGTGTTTGCCGGCCCATTCGCCGATCGCCACGCGAAATTCCGCCGCACTGGCCGGCAGGTAGGCGTCGATGAACGGCGGCAACTGACCGCGCGCGCGATCAATCACGCCCATGAATTTGTCGAGCGACGCCCCGGGATTTTCCGCTTCGTGCAGCAGGAAACTGATGGCGCCGGCGAAGAGCAGCGCCAGCACACTGACCACCAGCGTACCGAGCAACGCCACCGCCAGCCAACGTGCGCGGCGGCCTTCAATCAGCCGTTGCAGTTGCGGGGTGAGCATGTTGACCAATTCGAACACCAACAATCCGGCCAACAGACTGGGCAGCAAGCGCAGCGGCAACACCAGCAGCAAACCGCCGAAAATGATGATGCAACTGACCCAGAACACAACATGACGCTGAGAAAACGTTGGCATACAGCCTCAAAACGAACGGCGTAAAAGGATGGGCAGTCTGCCAGCGATCCGGGGGGAGCACTAGGAATATGCAGGGGCGAAGGGTGTGGGTGCGCTCAATGGCCCCATCGCGAGCAGGCTAGCTCCCACTGGGGTACGCATTTCAATGGGGGAGCGAGCCTGCTCGCGAAGAGGCCGGCCCGTTCGCCGCATATCCCTGCTGATTACTTTTTCTTCAGGCAATCACTCATGAAAGTCTTGCGTGCATCGCCGGTCAACGCCTTGGTTTTCGCATCAGCGTTGCAGGTTTTCATTTTCTGCTGCTGGGGCGTCATCGCCTTGCCATCGTTGGCTGCTGGCGCGGCTTTGAGGCAGGTGCTCATGAACGTTTTGCGCGCATCGCCTTTCAGGCTCTTGGCGGTCGCATCGGCATTGCAGGTGGTCATTTTGTTCTGTTGCGCGGTGGCGGCAAAACCCTGGAAGCACAGCAGCAGACCGATCATCAACAAAGGGACACGCAACATCTTCATGGAGTTTTCTCCTTGTCGCCGCACCGATGGATGCGGCCTACGCAGAAGTGTAGCCAAATCTTGTTACACCTTCCTGCCTTCCAGGTGGCTGCGCCGGTACTGCTCCGGCGTACATCCGGCCTGACGGGCGAACATGGCGATAAACGCCGAGCCACTGCTGTAACCCAGGTCGAAGGCGATTTCCTGCACGCTGCGCGACGTTTCCAGTGCATCGATCGCGGCGAGATAGCGCAGGCGCTGGCGCCACTCACCGAAACTCATCCCCAGTTCGCGCACGAACTGCCGAGCCAGCGTGCGTTCGCTGACATGCACTTGCGCCGCCCACTGTGCCAACGGCTGGTTGTTGCCCGGATAGGCCTGCAACGCGTCGAGGATCGATAGCAAACCGGGACTACTGGCATACGGCAGGTAACACTCATGCACCGGCGCCTGTTGCAGTTGATCGACCAGCACCTGGGCCAGACGCTGATCGGCATCGTGTTCGGGGATCTTCACGTCGCGGGCGGCGAAGTCCTTGAGGATCGCCTTGAGAATGTCGCTGATCGCCAGCGTGCAAGCCCGCGCCGGCAACTCGGCACAGACCTTGGGCGCGAGACACACCGCCCGATAATTGACCGGTTGATGGCTGTAGAAACTGTGCTCGACCTGCGGCGGCACCCATACCGCGTATTGCGGCGGCGACATGAAACGGCTGCCGTCGACGTCCATGTGCAGCACGCCATGAGCCGCATACTCCAGCGTGCCCCACGGATGGCGGTGCGGCGCGGCGAATTCGTGGGCGTTGAAGTCGGCGTAACGGAAGTACACCGTCGACGGCAGTTCGCTGAAATCCAGCAGATCGATGTGTTTGCTGTTCATGCTGTCCGGTTTCAGAGGCAGGTTGTCCGGTTCGAAGTATAGGGCTGTATCCAGACAGAGGATAATCACGCTTCATTAACGTTCTGGTTTCAACGCATGCAATACGCTTTTCCCCTGCTGGCGATTTTTATCTGGGCCGGCAACACCGTGATCAACAAGCTCGCCGTCGGCGCGATCTTCCCGGCCGAAATCGGTTTCTACCGCTGGCTGCTCGCCGGCTTGCTGTTCACCCCGTTCATGCTCAAACCGGTGATTGCCCACTGGTCGAAGATCCGCCCGAACCTGGGCAAAATCTTTGTGCTCGGGGTGCTCGGCATGGCGGTGTACCAAAGCCTCGCCTATTTCGCAGCGACCCTGACCACAGCGACCAACATGGGCATCATCCTGTCGCTGATGCCCTTGATGTCGCTGGCCATGGCGATCATCAGCCTGGGCCAGCGCCTGACCGCCGGTGCATTGGTCGGTGCCGTGCTGTCGTTTGCCGGTGTGCTGGTGGTGGTGTCGTCCGGCAGCCTCGGCGCGCTGCTGCAACACGGGGTGAATCTGGGGGACGCGATGATGCTGATCGCCACCCTGGCGTACGCGGTTTACAGCACGTTGCTGAAGAAATGGCAGCTGCGTTTGCCGCCGCTGGTGTTGCTGTATTTGCAGGTGCTGGTGGCGATTGTGGTGTTGTTTCCGCTGTTTGCTGTTTCGCCGAAAACCGGCCTGACCCTGCAGAACATTCCGTTGGTGTTGTACGCGTGTCTGTTGGCTTCGATGCTGGCGCCATTGGCGTGGATGCAGGCGGTGCAGCGCCTGGGGCCGAGCCGCACCACACTGTTCTTTAACCTGCTGCCGTTGATCACGGCGCTGATTGCGGCGCTGGTGCTAAAGGAGCAATTGGCGATGTATCACTTGGTCGGCGGGTTGTTGACCTTGGGAGGGGTGATTCTTTCCGAGCGCTGGACCACCGTGCTGGGCCATAAACGCCGCGTTGCCTGATCCGGCCTCTTCGCGAGCAAGCCCACTGCCCCATTTGGCCTGCATTTTCCTGTGGGGGCGGGCTTGCTCGCGAAGAACGCTCACTTGGGCTGACCGCTAGACCCCGGCAGCCTTGAGCCGCGCCGCATGCTCGACAAACAGCCGCACCGGATCAGCCCCCTTCCCGACCAGCCCCAGCGACTGGTTGACGATGTCGAAATGATCCAGAGGAAAGTCATCGCCAATCACCGTGCCCAGATGCGAGCTGTAACGCCCGACCATGCCGTCACACTGCCCCGCTTCACGTTCGAACGTCGTGGCAAACAGCCGACAGCTGCGATGGGTGCCGTCAAACAGATTACCGCCGCGATCGGTCTTGCCCGGCTGTAACGTCCCCGACCACGAGTAATAACGCACGCCATTGACCACTTCCGGCCCGTGCCCGCCCCAGGTGTCGGGCAGCCCCTGTGGATAACGCTGATTGAACAGCGCCACGCCTGCTGTCGTCAGCGAGTGATGCGAGGCATGGATATCCACCGGCAGTTTCGGCCCGTGATAACCGGTGTCGAGTAACGCCATCATCCAGCCGATAGCGCGTAGCAACGCATCAAGAACGCGCCCTTTGGCACTGTCCGCGGGGTAGTGCTTGAGCAGGTAATCGGCCAGCTCCGAACCGTGATTGGGCCCGGCGACCGAGGTCACCGAAGCCACCAGATCCGGACGTTTGGCCGCCGCATAACGCGCCGTCAGCGAGCCTTGGCTGTGACCGAACAGGTTGACCTTGGCCGCGCCGGTCTCGCGCAAAATCTCCTCGATGCGCCGCAGCAACTGCTCACCGCGCACCTCGGTCGAGTTGAGCGGCGACACCTGCACGGCAATCACCGTCGCACCACCACGGCGCAACGCCTTGATGATCCCGAACCAATACGGATAAAACACCAGCCGGATAAACCCGAGCATGCCCGGCACCAGCACCAGTGGATAACGCGTCGACATGGGCAAACATCCTTGTGGTCGGTGAGTGGATGCAAGGCGTGCAAAACGCCCGCCAAGCATCCGCCCTGAACATGACAACTCGATGAGCAGCCTGCCCCCCCCGCCACCATCAGCCCCACCGGTAAGCATTTGGATGACGGGCGTCAAGACCGCAAAAAATCCCATAAAACTTTTTGCGTCGCTCAAGACTCACAACCTGGGTAGGCGATCACGACTGTAGAACGTGGCGCCAATCGGATTAGCCTCCAGGAGACTGAAATGAGCGACCTGCATTTGTCTGATGTTCAAACCCTGCGCGAGCGCGCACGGCAACACGTTGAAAACGGTGCCGTCACCGAAAGCTACAGCGCCAACCGTGAAGAGGTGCTGCGCTTGCTCAACGAATCGCTGGCCACCGAACTGGTCTGCGTCTTGCGCTACAAGCGCCACTACTTCATGGCCAACGGTTTGAAAGCCAGCGTGGCCGCCGACGAATTCCTCGAACACGCCATTCAGGAAGCGCAGCACGCTGACCGCCTGGCTGAACGCATTGTGCAATTGGGCGGCGAGCCTGAGTTCAACCCCGACCTGTTGTCCAAGATGTCCCACGCCCAGTACGTGGCCGGCAACACCTTGAAGGAAATGGTCTACGAAGACCTCGTGGCCGAACGGATCGCTATCGACAGCTACCGCGAGATCATTCAGTACATCGGTGATAAAGACCCGACCACCCGGCGTATCTTCGAAGATATTCTGGCTCAGGAAGAAGAACATGCCGATGACATGGCGGACATTCTGAACGACCTCTAAACCTTCGAAATTGCCATCGCGGGCAAACCCGCGATGGCGTCCTGACAGGCGCTGTAGATTTACTTGCTTGGCTTGACGGTCACCGGCGCCTTGCCCGCCTTCATCTGCTCAAGCAGCGGCGCACACTGATTCGGCTCTGCGCCACTGGGCGCCACCAACGCCAGCAGCCCTGCCGCCGGTGCAGCAATCACCCCCAACGCCACCATCCCCGCCCCGCGCAGCAACAGCGGCACCGCTTTGACCCCGGCATCGGGCTTGATGAACTTGCCACGCACATACAGCGGCGAGCGCAGCGAGATCAGACGCCAGCCCTTGGATTCGGGGGTCACCGTCAGGTCCAGTTGCTCGGTGGCCATGTTCGCTGTGCCGTCGACGTAAATGATCGCGTTCTCGGTATCAAAGACAAACAGTCGCGTGGTCGCCAAACCGGTCTTGATGTCGAAGTCCGCCGCCGCGCAGTTGATCTTCACTTCCTTGTCGCCAAAGATCTTGCCGACCACGTAGTTGCCGACGTTGAGACCGGCCAGCTCCATCAACTCACGACTGATCGCGCCGTCGTTGATCAGCATCTTCAGGCTGCCGTTGGCGCCGCCCAGCAACTTGGCAACCGAGTTGCCGCGACCACTGATATCGGCATCGCCATTGAGCTCACCAAAACTGGTCTTCATGGGCTCAAACGTCGGGAACAGTTCCTTGAGTTTGAACTTGCGCGCAGTCAATCTGGCCCGGCCTTCCAAAGGTTCGGTGCGCCCGTTGAGGCGGATCTGTGCGTCGAGATTGCCGCCCGCGACGCCGAAGCGCAGCGGTTCCAGGCTGAGCTCACCGTCATCGAGTTTCAGATGGGTATAGAGGTCGGTGAGCGGCAGTTTTTCACTGTGGACGATGCGCTTGCCGGTGAATTCAACATCCGCGTCCATCGCCCGCCAGCGGTCGGTCTTGAATGCCCCGACCGGCAGCACTTTATCGGCCGGTTGCTTGCTCTCGCCGCCCCGGGCCTTTTGCTTGTCATTGGCGTCAGCACCGATCAACGGCGCGAGGTCAGCGAACAGCAATTGATTGGATACCAGCGCGCCGCTGAGTTTTGGCCGTGGCTGGCTGGCGATGTAGGTCAGGTCGCCATGGATGTCGCTGCCGCCGATCTTGCCGTTGAATTGCTCATAGGTGAATGTCGCGCCCGCCGCGTCATGCAGCTTGGCGATCAGATGGCCGTCGGTTGCATACGGGGGCGTATCCGGCAGGGTCACGCCGGTCAGCGGGTAGAGGTTGCCGAGGCTGGCACCGGCCAGTTTCAGGCGCAGGTCGAGGGCGCCGAGGTTGAGCGGGTCGGTCAGGGTGCCGGCCAATTCAATGCGGGTGTCGCCGATTTTCGCCTGGGCTTGCAGCGGGAACGGTTTGCTCGCGTCCTGCAACGCCAACAACCCGCCGATCTTGCCTTGGCCGGTGAGGTTCTGGCCGTGATATTGGCCGTTGACCTTCAACGCGAACGCGTAGTCTTGTGGCGCGCCGCCCTTGTCCTGTGCGGTTTTGGCGGCTTTATCACCGACGATTTCGCTGAACGGAATCGGCTTGCCCAGCGGATCGATCAGCACATCCAGCTTGGTCTTGAGGGTTTGATCATCAAGCGTCACATGGCCCTTGTCGAAACCGATGGCGCCGATATCGACCACCCAGTTCGACGGTTCGGCATTCGGGTCCTTGGGATCAAACGTGAACGTCCAGTTGGCCCGGCCATCGGCCAGGCGTTGCAGCTCAGCGTTGGGCTCGGTCAGGTCGATGCGCGGGATGACCACACGTTGCGCCAACAGCGCCAGAGGCGAGATGCGCAGCTCAACGCGCTTGAGCGTGACCATCTGCGGCGTCTTCGACCAGCCCGGATTGCCCAGGCTCAAGTCCTCGGCGACTACATGCGGCCAGGGTATCCAGGCACGCCAGCCCCCTTCATCCGGTTCACGCTGCCAGATCACCGCCAGGTTGCCGTTAATGGCAAATGGTCGATGCAGTTCTTGCGAGACTTTGGCATTGAGCGGCGGTTTGATCCGGTTCCAGTCGAAGAACACGATGATCAGGACCAGCACGGCCAAGAGCAGTACAAGGGTGGCGAAGGTCCAACTGAAGATTTTTCCGGTGCGCGTCATGCACAAAGCTCCTGATGACGACCGCACGCCCACATCACGGCGAACGGCTGAAACGGCGGGCCAAAGCGGCCCTCATGAATTCTGTGACTGGCAAAAGGCCCGCAGGTTTAATCGAAAGCCGGATCTGGGCGGAAAAAGCCACGCAAATCTGACCGATTGGTCGAACAGCGTTACCGCCCCCGCACTTTTGTGAGGCGCAAGTGGGTCGAAAATACCCACCAAGGTGCAAAACCGTCACCCTGAAAGGCCCGTTCTAGAGCCTCCCGTCAGAACAATCAATTCTGTTGATTATTACCATTGCGTTTATGAACTTTTATATCGACTTATCGAGAGTAGCATTGCCCTCGTACCCACTTTATCGCCCTCCCAAGGAGCAACCCATCATGAAACGCCAATTACTGCTCAGCCTTACCCTGTCGATGCTAGCCAGCACTGCTTTCGCCCTGCCCGCTGCCGAACAGGCGACTCCACAAGTCAAAACCAGCTACTCCGTGTTCAGCCAGACCGTTGCTGCTGACGGTTCCGACCGCACGCCACAAGGCCAGACCCTGGCTGAAGATGGCTACGACAAAACTCCACAAGGCCAGGCGCTCGCCGAAAACGGTCGCAACCGCCTCGAACAAAAAGGCCTGGTTGAAGACGGTTACGACAAAACCCCACAAGGCCAGGCGCTCGCCGAAGGTGGTGGTGACCGTGTGATCGAACGCAACGCCGCTTTAAGCTAAGCCCGTGGTGGCCTGGAAAAAAAGCCCAATTCCCCGATTGGGCTTTTGACTTTTCAGCCACAGCGTTAAAGAAGTCGCGATTTCCCTCCGTTGCATCCCCGCTGCCGTTCGACGCCGATAAAGCCGATTTGCTAGAGTGCGGCGCTTGTCCTGCCAAAGAACACGTCCTGCGATGCTGCCCCGCGCCGAACAGAAACAACAGACCCGCAACGCCCTGATGGACGCTGCCCGCCACTTGATGGAAAGCGGCCGAGGATTCGGCAGCCTGAGCCTGCGCGAAGTGACGAAAACCGCCGGAATCGTGCCCACCGGTTTCTATCGGCATTTTGCCGATATGGACGAATTGGGCTTGGTGCTGGTGAGTGAAGTCGGCCAGACCTTCCGCGAGACCATCCGCTTGGTGCGCCACAACGAATTCGTCATGGGCGGCATTATCGATGCGTCGGTGCGCATCTTTCTTGATGTGGTCAGCGCCAACCGTTCGCAATTTCTGTTTCTGGCCCGTGAGCAGTACGGCGGCTCGCAACCGGTGCGACAGGCGATTGGCCGCTTGCGCGAAAACATCAGCGCAGACCTGGCGGCTGACCTTGGGCTGATGCCCAAGCTTCAGCACCTGGACGCAGCCGGCCTGAGCGTGATGGCCGACCTGATCGTCAAATCCGTTTTCGCCACCCTGCCGGACATCATCGACCCGCCCGCCGAAGCCTTGCCGGAGCATCTGACGCCTCAGGCGAAGATCACCCAGCAATTGCGCTTCATCTTTATCGGTCTCAAGCACTGGCAAGGGCTGGGCAGTACCGAATAACCCTCCTCCCTCCAAATAGTCATACATCTCCTGTGGGAGGGGGCTTGCTCCCGAATGCAGTGTGCCCGTCGAAACATGCCTGCCTGACACACCGCTTTCGGGAGCAAGCCCCCTCCCACAATTGGATCAGCGTCTCGGCCTCCATTTGGTGCATGTAAAAATCTTCATGCACCAAAACCTCTCAAATTCCCGCAACATCTTGAAACATCCACTACGCTCCGACAGGGATTTCCTACATCTCGTCCGATTGGCAAGCCCCTTGCTCTAACCTGAGTATTGTCCACTGCTGGAAGCTTTCCGATGCTGGTGATTCATCGCAGAATCGACCCTCAACCCCTCTGGGCCGCCGAGTTGCACCTGACCTTCGAAGCACGGAGCAAAAGCCGTTTGCGCTGTTTCAGTGCCGAAGGTGAAGACGTCGGGTTGTTTTTGGAGCGCGGTCAGGCACCGCTGTATGACGGCGAATGCCTACAGGCTGAAGACGGACGCATCGTTCGAGTTTGCGCCCGCCCCGAACAACTGCTGCACGTCACCTGCGCCAATGCCTTTGAACTGACCCGCGCCGCTTACCACTTGGGCAATCGCCACGTTGCCCTGCAAGTCGGCGATGGCTGGCTGCGTTTGCTCGACGATTACGTGCTCAAGGCGATGCTCGAGCAACTCGGCGCGCAGGTCGAAGCCATTGAAGCGCCGTTCCAGCCGGAGCACGGTGCCTACGGCGGCGGCCATCACCATTCGCGGCACGGCGACGAAGACTTCAACTACGCGCCCAAACTCCACCAGTTCGGCGTGCGTCTGTGAATCCGGCCTGGGCGCTGTTGCGCCTGGCCAGTCCGCAATTGCCGATTGGCGGCTACAGCTATTCGCAAGGCCTGGAAATGGCGGTGGATAACGGCCGGGTCAACAACCCGGACAGCGCTCGCCGCTGGATCAGTGATCAGTTGCTGCTCAACCTCGCCCGATTCGAAGCGCCGCTGCTGCTCGCCCATTGTCAGGCCGCGGCGGATGAAAACTGGGGCGAACTGCTGCAGATCTGCGAAACCCACCGCGCCAGCCGTGAGACCCGCGAGTTGCATCTGGAGAGCCGGCAGATGGGTTACTCGTTGCAGCAACTGCTCAACGGCTTGCCGGAACTGGACGCACCCGCACGCGATTTTCTTGAGCAGTGCACCGAACCGCATCTGGCCCTCGGCTGGGCGCTGGCCGCCCGTGCCTGGGGCATCAGCCCGCAGGACGCCCTCGCCGCGTGGCTGTGGAGCTGGCTGGAAAACCAGCTGGCCGTTCTGATGAAAACCCTGCCGCTGGGCCAGCAAGCCGCCCAGCGCCTGACCAGCGAACTGCTGCCGCTGCTGCAACAGGCACAGCAGGACGCCACCCGAATCAACCCCGAACACATCGGCAGCGCCGCGTTCGGTCTGTCCCTGGCGTGCATGGCCCATGAGCGCCAGTACAGCCGCCTGTTCCGTTCCTAGGGCCCGTTATTTTGGAGAAGCATATGAACACACAACCTCTGCGCGTCGGCATCGGCGGCCCGGTCGGTTCCGGCAAAACCGCATTGACCCTGGCCCTGTGTCTGGCACTGCGCGAGCGCTACAACCTCGCCGTGGTCACCAATGACATCTATACCCGCGAAGACGCCGATTTTCTGGTGCGCAATGAAGCCCTGGCACCGGAGCGGATCATCGGCGTGGAAACCGGTGGCTGCCCGCACACGGCGATCCGCGAGGACGCCTCGATCAACCTCGAAGCGGTCGATCAACTGAACCGACGCTTCCCGGGGCTGGATCTGATTCTGGTGGAGTCCGGCGGCGACAACCTCTCGGCGACGTTCAGCCCGGAACTGTCCGACCTGACGATCTACGTGATCGATGTTTCGGCCGGCGACAAGCTGCCACGCAAGGGCGGGCCGGGTATTTGCAAGTCCGACCTGCTGGTGATCAACAAGATCGATCTCGCCCCGCTGGTCGGCGCCTCGCTGGACATGATGGACAGCGACACAAAACGCATGCGCAACGGCAAGCCGTTTGTGTTCAGCAACCAGAAAACCGGTCAGGGCCTGGAAGCGATCATCGCCTTCATTGAACGCCAGGGCCTGCTGACCGCAGCCTGATTCACTTATCAACAAGGAAGCTTATCCATGACATTCAAACGTATTCTGGGCGCCCTGGCGCTGCTGCTGACCCCGGCGCTGGCCTTTGCTCACCCAGGGCATGGCGACAGTGGCTTGATCGCGGGTATCAGCCATCCGATGGGCGGCCTCGATCATTTGCTGGCGATGATTGCCGTCGGTTTGTGGGCGGCTCAGCAGCAAGGCGCGGCGCGTTGGGCGCTGCCGTGCACCTTCGTCGGCACCATGTTGATCGGCGGCATGCTCGGTTTTGAAGGGCTGGAGTTGCCGGCACTGGAAAGCGGGATTGCGGCGTCGGTGCTGGCGCTGGGCCTGGCGGTTGCGCTGGCGGTGCGTCCGCCATTGGTGATGGCGGTGGCGGCGACGGCGTTGTTTGCGCTGTTCCATGGTGTCGCGCATGGCCTGGAGTTGCCGGACATGTCGAGTCCCTGGGCGTATGCGACGGGATTTGTGGCGGCGACCGCTGCGCTGCATGCCGCTGGTTATGCGGTGGTTCGTTTTCTGCCTCAGGCTGCTGCGCCGCTGGTGCGCCTGGCGGGTGCTGCTTCGGCGGTGACGGGTGCGTGGTTGCTGGCCGGTTGATTTCTATCGCCTGAGCAGGCCCCTTCGCGAGCAAGCCCACAGGTTTTGTGTTTACCCTAAATCCATGGTGGGAG
Source organism: Pseudomonas sp. EA_65y_Pfl2_P74 (assembly GCF_963970575.1). Classification (NCBI taxonomy): domain Bacteria; kingdom Pseudomonadati; phylum Pseudomonadota; class Gammaproteobacteria; order Pseudomonadales; family Pseudomonadaceae; genus Pseudomonas; species Pseudomonas sp. EA_65y_Pfl2_P74. Next base: position 81,642 of record NZ_CAXAOQ010000007.1, on the reverse strand, counting down.
CGGGCTTGCTCGCGAAGACGGCCGATCAGACACCGCATCGCTCCCCCCATGCTGTCTGCTACCATGTCGCGCAATCGCCCCAGCCGTGACGACGTCCGCCCATGCCCCTCGCTTCCCGCTCCAAGTCCCTGCCTGAATTGACCGCCCTGTTCAGCGACGTGCAACAGCATTTCGTCAACGTGATCGTGCCCCTCTGGCAAGGCCCGGGCTGGAACGCCGACATGGCGCTGCCTTACGAGGCGCTGGACGCCGCACATCAGCCGCTGCCACCGCAACGCTATCGGGCGATGGCCTGCGCGCGGCAGTTGTATCTGTTTTCCAGCCTGATCGGGGTTGTGGATAACGCCGAAGATCGCGCGGCCGCGCTGTTTCGCTCGCTGCAACGACACTTCCACGATGGCGAACATGGCGGCTGGTTCTACAGCATTGATCCACAGGGCAAACCGCTGGATCAGCGCAAGGATCTCTATACCCACGCCTTTATCCTGTTCGCCTGCGCACATTACTGGGACAAGTCCCGTGAGCCGCTGGTGGAGTCGACGCTCAATGCCGCACTGGAAATCATCGGCCGCCGTTTTGCGACCGGTGACGGCTTGTACGAAGCGTGCCTTGAGCGCGACTGGATCACCCTGCAAACCGGCCCGTTGCAGAACCCGCTGATGCACTTGGCCGAAGCCTTTCTCGCGACCTTGTCAGTGCGTGAAGACGCGGCAACGCAACAAGCGCTCGTTGAGTTATGCACAGCCATGCACAAGCGGTTCATCGATCCACAACATGGCGTGTTGATGGAGAAACCGCTCGGGGCTGTGGATAACTGGTACGAGCCGGGGCACCAGTTCGAGTGGTACTTCCTGCTGCAGTCCTCAGCGCTGTTGCGTGGCTCGAAACTGCATTCAGCACTGGACAAGGCGTTCGCGTTTACCGAGCAATTCGGTGTGCAGCAGCCCTGCGGCGCCGTGCGGGCGATGCTTGATCTGGAACTGGACGGACGCCCGAAAGATTCGACTCAACGGATCTGGGCGCAGGCCGAGTATCTGCGGGCGCTGACCTTACGCCCCGACAGCGAGGTTGTGGTGCTGCATCAATTGCAGGCATTGCAACAGCGCTTCCTGCATGCCGGTGGCTGGCATGAGTGCCGCGATGAACAAGGTGACGTCAGCCGCAAGGACATGCCTTCGACGACGCCCTATCACCTTGCGACCTGCTACAGCGGACTGGCGGCCTATCTTCGTTGATGGGCTGCCTGTGACCTGTGCCAAGCGTGCTCGCTCGGCACAGGCTGCTGGCTCTAAACCTTGTTGCGCTCGATGGCAAAACCCGCCCAGGTCTGGCTCACCGGCATCAGCTCAAGGCTGTTGATGTTGATGTGCGCCGGCGCATTCATGACCCAGAAAATCGTCTCGGCGATGTCCTGCGGCTGGATCGGCTCGGCACCGGCGTAGGTCGCGTTGTAACGCTCCTGATCGCCGGCAAAACGCACCAGCGAAAACTCGCTTTCACACAGCCCCGGCTCAATGTTGCTGACCCGCACACCCGTGCCCTGCAAGTCGCAACGCAGGTTCAGCGAGAACTGCTTAACGAACGCCTTGGTCGCGCCGTACACATGGCTGCCCGGATACGGATAGTTGCCGGCGATAGAACCAAGATTGACGATGCCAGCGCCACGACCGTGGGCGATCAGGCGCGGCAGCAGCAAACGCGTGGCGTACATCAGGCCTTTGACGTTGGTGTCGACCATCGTGTCCCAGTCATCCAGATCGCATTTCGGCGCAGGGTCGACGCCCAGCGCCAGACCGGCGTTGTTGATCAGGCCACGCAGCTTGGCGAACGATGGCGGCAGGTTGGCAATCGCCGCCTCCATCGCCTTGCGATCACGCACATCGAGCACCAGGCCATGCACTTCGGTTTGCCTGGACAGTTCGGCGCACAGGGCATTGAGGCGTTCTTCACGACGGCCGGTCAGCACCAGTTTCCAGCCAGCCTCGGCAAAACGGCGGGCACAGGCTTCACCAAAACCGGACGTCGCGCCAGTGATAAACAGGGTGTTGGACATCGTGTTCTCCTTGCTTCGGCCGCCAAGGCAGCCCTTGAAATAGAAAATCAGGTGGCAGCATGCCCGGCCTCGCAATCACGAGCAACACTCGCGAACTGTGCAAAAAACAACCAGCAGCGCCAACGCTATAGCGAACGTGGCTTGTAGCCATGTGCACGCACCTTATCCACAGGCCCTTCCACAGTTTCCGGGGGCAAGTGGAAACGCGTAAAGCCTCGCCACACAAGGCTTTGCGGGACGAATAGAAAGTTTTTTGCTTGACCCTGAAGCGGCAGATGTGCGGGACATGGCATTTTGCACGACCGAGCAGTCACCGCGATGATTGCGCGAAGCCAGTCATTACGCCGCTTAGCGGAGTCTTTCCAGAGTTTAATCACAGACTTATCCACAGCCTGACCAACCTCGGGTCGACGGCAATACACGCCCCATAAAAAGGTTGACAACGGCGTCTGTCACTCACGCAAAAAAGCCTGATCAAAAAACAATCACACGCCTGAAAGCCACGGTTTCAAAGGCTCGCAGCCAGCTACTACCACGTTATTCACAGCCGGCTCCACAGCAAACGGGGACAAGTCAAAACTGTGGAAAAACAGCCAATTGCAGCGTCTATATGTCGCGCTTTGGCAGGTTGGGGAATTTGTTTTCCACAATTCTGGAACTTGCGCATATCAACTGCGGGAGCGAGCTTGCGCCCACAAGGGGCTGTGGTGGTTCGAGGAATGAAAAAGCCCCGGGACTTGCGTCGCCGGGGCTGTGTGTATCTGGGGATAACTCAGTGCCCGCCCAGATAGGCGTTACGCACCTCCTCGTTCACCAGCAACTCTTTCCCCGTACCCGTGAGGCGAATCTCGCCGTTGACCATCACATACGCCCGATCCGACAGCTTCAGCGCATGGTTGGCGTTCTGCTCGACGAGGAAAATGGTCATGCCGGTTTTCGCCAGCTCGCGCAGAGTGGCGAAAATCTGCTTCACCACAATCGGCGCCAGGCCCAGGCTCGGCTCATCGAGCAGCAACAACTTCGGCCGGCTCATCAACGCGCGGGCGATGGCGAGCATCTGCTGTTCGCCGCCAGACATGGTCATCGCTCGCTGATTGCGCCGTTCTTCAAGCCGTGGAAACAGCGTGAACATGCGCTGCATATCCTCTTTGGCGTGTTTGTCGCCAATCGGGATGGTGCCCATCAACAGGTTTTCCTCGACGGTCATGTCGGGGAACACCCGTCGTCCTTCTGGCGACTGCGCGATGCCGTTGGAGGCGATGTAGTGCGAAGACTTGTGGGTAATGTCGACGCCTTGATAGAGGATCTGCCCGCTCGCCGCTCGCGGCTGGCCGAAGATCGACATCAGCAACGTCGACTTGCCCGCGCCGTTGGAGCCAATCAGGCTGACGGTTTCGCCTTCATTGATCTGCAGCGAAACACCCTTGAGTGCCTGGATCGGACCGTAGAACACGTCGAGGTCTTTGAGTTCGAGGATCGGTTGAGTCATACCAGCTCCTCTTCGTCGGCGCCCAGATAGGCGGCAATCACTTTTGGATCGTTACGGATGGCTTCGGGCCCGCCCTCGGCGATAACGATACCGTGGTCCAGCACCACAATGTGGTCGGAAATGCTCATGACCATGCCCATGTCGTGTTCGATCAGCACCACGGTCAGATCGTGCTCGTCGCGCAGCAGCCGGATCATCGCGCTCAGCGCTTCGGTTTCCTGAGGGTTGAGGCCGGCGGCAGGTTCGTCGAGACAGATGATCTGCGGCCGTGTGCACATGGCCCGGGCGATCTCCAGTCGGCGTTGCTGGCCGTAGGAGAGCTCACCGGCCAGACGGTTGGCGCAGTCCACCAGATCGACCACTTCCAGCCAATAGAACGCACAATCGAGCGCGTCGCTTTCGGATTTGCGATAGCCCTTGGTGTTGAGGATGCCGGCCAGCATGTTGCGGTTGACCCACATGTGCTGGGCCACCAGCAGGTTTTCCAGTACCGACATTTCCTTGAACAGGCGAATGTTCTGGAACGTGCGGGCCAGGCCTGCGCGGTTCACCAGATGGGTGCCACCGAACATCTTGTAGTACAGACGGCTGAGGAAGCTTTTCGGCGAAACGAAATCGGTCGGTTTGAACGACTCGCCCAGCAATTGAATGACGTTGGTCTTCTGGCCGCGCACATTGAGTTCGATCTTGCCACCGGAGGCTTTGTAGAACCCGGTCAGGCAGTTGAACACCGTGGTCTTGCCGGCGCCATTGGGGCCGATCAGCGCGAAGATCGAATTGCGTTTGACCTTCAGGCTGACATCGCTCAACGCCTTGATGCCACCAAAATGCATCATCAGTTTTTCAACAGAGAGTACGACTTCACTCATGGCGCAGTCCTCTCGTAGTGAATGGCACCTTTGCGTGGAGTGACCCCGGAACGGCTGATGCGGATCAGCCCTCGTGGTCGCCAGATCATCATCAACACCATCAGGATGCCGAACAGCAGCACGCGATATTCGGCGAAGCCGCGCAGCAGTTCCGGGGCCACCGTGAGCACGAACGCCGCAATCACCACACCGATGGTCGAGCCCATGCCGCCGAGCACGACAATGGCCAGGATCAGCGCCGACTCGAAGAAGGTAAACGAGGTCGGGTTGACGAAACCTTGGTAGGTCGCGAAAAACACACCGGCCAGACCGGCCGTCGACGCACCGATGGTGAACGCCGACAGTTTGACCAGTACGTGGTTCAGGCCCATCGCACGGCAAGCGATTTCATCTTCACGCAAAGCTTCCCAGGCGCGGCCGACCGGCATCTTCACCAGACGATGCTTGATGTACAGCACGGCCAGCACCACCAGGAACAACACCGCGTAAATGAAGTAATACTTCACGTCAGAGTTGTAGGCGATGCCGAAGAACTCGTGAAACGGTATCCCACCCTCCTTCGCCCGTTTGCCGAACTCCAGACCGAAAAAGGTCGGCAGCGGTGCCGACATGCCATTCGGGCCGCCCGTCAGGGACAACCAGTTGTTGAGGATCAGACGAATGATTTCACCGAAGCCCAGGGTCACGATTGCCAGATAGTCGCCATGCAGGCGCAAGACCGGGAAACCGAGGATACAGCCGGCAAGGCCAGCCGTGATCGCCGCCAGCGGCAGCACGGTCCAGAAGCCCAGACCGAGATACTGGTAACCCAGCGCCAGCCCGTAGGCACCGATGGCGTAGAACGCCACGTAACCCAGATCGAGCAAACCGGCCAGGCCCACCACGATGTTCAGGCCCAAGCCCAGCAACACGTAAATCAACCCGAGGATGACCACGCCAAGCAGGTAGGAGTTAGAGAAGAACGGCACGGCCACGGCCAGCAGAATCAGTAACGGGATGATCCAGCGCAGGCTTGATTTGTGATCGGCTGGCAGCACATGCACGCCGGAACTGGTGCTCTCGAATCCGTCGAGAATCTTCAGCCCCTTGGGCGTTTGCAGGAACAGGCTGAGGGCAAATCGGCCAACCATGACGATGGCGATAATCCACGCCACACGGGTCGATTCGAGGTTGAAACTGTAGCCGTCGAGTACGACGCCGACAATCGGGCCAAACACGACCAAGGCAATGAGGCCGGCAAGAATCGACTCAACCAGGCTTTTTTTGATATCGATGTTTTTTTGAGTGGTTGAAGACATCGCTTACACCTTCGACACAAGAGGACGGCCCAACAGGCCCTGCGGCCGGAAGACCAGAACAAGTACGAGCAGCGAGAAGCTGAACACGTCTTTGTAGTCGGAGTTGACCAGGCCGGAGAACAGCGACTCGGAGATCCCGAGGATGATCCCGCCGAGCATCGCACCGGGCAATGAACCGATCCCGCCAAGCACCGCGGCGGTGAACGCCTTGATGCCGATGATGAAACCGGCATAGAAGTCGAACGTGCCGTAGTTCATGGTGATCAGTACGCCCGCCAGCGCCGCCATGGCCGCACCGATGATGAACACGTAGGAAATCACCCGGTCGGTGTTGATCCCCAGGATCGAAGCCATCTTGCGGTCTTGTTGGGTCGCGCGGCACATACGACCGAGTTTGGTGTACTTGATCACGTAGGTCAGCAGGCCCATGCCCACGAACGCCGCGACCAGAATGAAGATCTTGGTGTAAGTCAGTTGCACGAAGCCGGTGCCGATGTCGACACGCAAGGCACCGGTCAGCAGGGTCGGCACGCCTTGTTGCTTCGCGCCTTGGGCGATCTGTGCATAGTTTTGCAGGATCAGGGAAATACCGATGGCGCTGATCAGCGGTGCCAGTCGGGTGGAGTTACGCAGGGGTTTGTAGGCTACACGCTCGATGACCCAGCCATAGACCGCCGTGACGACGATGGTGAAGATCAGCGTGCCGAGCATCAGCAGTGGGAAGGATTCGATACCGAAGTAAGCCAGCAGAGCCAGACTGATTGCCGCCAGGTAAGCGGAAATCATGTAAACCTCGCCGTGGGCGAAGTTGATCATGCCAATGATGCCGTAGACCATTGTGTAGCCGATGGCGATCAGGCCATAGACCGACCCGAGGGTCAGGCCGTTGACCAGTTGCTGCAGGAAAATACCATCCATAACGCAATCTCACGCAGTGAGAACCTGCACACCTGAGGCGTGCGGCTCTTCTAGGGAAAATACAGATTTACGTCGGAGCAATGTCAGAGCGCGATTTACCTATCGCCACCGCCTCCTGTGGGAGCGGGCTTGCCCGCTCCCACAGGGGTTTATGGCGTTCAGGTGATCGCGTCAGCCCTTACTTCTGTTTTTCCAGCTGGTGGTATTTGCCGTCCTTGTCCCATTCGTAAACCACGTAGTCGGAGACTTTCAGGTCGCCCTTGGCGTCCCAGGATTTCTCGCCCATGACGGTCTTGACCGGGTTTTTCTTCAGCCATACAGCCGCTTTTTCGCCGTCGTTGGACTTGGCGCCGTTGAAGGCTGCAGCCAGGGCTTGTACAGAGGCGTAAGCGTAGAGGGTGTAGCCTTCAGGCTCGGTGCCGGCCTTGCGGAACGCATCGACGACCGCCTTGCTGTCTGGCAGCAGACGCGGGTCGGCGCCGAAAGTCATCAGGACGCCATCGACGAATTGCGGGCCACCGGCGGTGGTCACCAGTTCGTCGGTCACAATGCCGTCGTCGGACATGAACTTGACGTCTTTCAAGCCCTGTTCACGCAGTTGGCGAACCAGAGGACCGGCTTCCGGGTGCAGACCACCGAAATAGACGACGTCGGCGCCAGCGCCACGGATTTTGGTCACGATGGTGCTGAAGTCTTTTTCGCCCCGGGTCAGGCCCTCGTAAAGAACCGGAGTCACGCCGCGCTTGATCAGCTGAGCCTTGGTGGCGTCAGCCAGACCTTGGCCGTAGGTGTCCTTGTCGTGCAGAACAACAACTTTTTTGCCCTTGAGCACGTCGACAATGTAGTCGCCGGCGACGATGCCCTGCTGGTCGTCACGTCCGCACATACGGAACATGGCGCTCAGGCCGCGCTCGGTCACTTGCGGGTTGGTGGAGCCCGGGGTGATCGCAATAATGCCGGCTTCGTCGTAGATTTCCGACGCTGGAATGGTCGAAGAGGAGCAGAAGTGACCGACCACGCCGGCGACTTTCTGGTTGGTGAGGTCCTTGGCGACCGTCACAGCCTGCTTCGGTTCGCAGGCGTCATCGCCCTTGACCAGAACGATTTTCTCCCCGTTGACGCCACCGGCCGCGTTGACCGCATCGGCTGCCGCCTGGGCGCCCTTCATGTACTGCTCGCCAAATGCCGCGTTGGCGCCCGTCATTGGACCCGCTACGCCGATTTTGATGTCAGCCTGAGCAAACGCAGAAACACCCAACGCAGTAGCCACTGCGAGGGCCAGAAAGCCTTTCTTGTAAAACGTCTGGGACATGAGGTGGTGCTCCAAGGTTTTTTTTAGTTGGCACTGCGACTTCATTTCACTGAATGCTCAGAGCAAGGGCCGTGCCATCGGTTTTTTATTCTTCAAAAAGTCGCTGCTTTCTTGTTATTTCGACTGTTTCGTTCCCATTTTCATTGGGCGTGCAACCGTCTAAACCGCGGAAGGTGAAACCTTTTAAAATTTCAGGCGCAACCCGCGTGCGCCATCATTGCAACCGCGGCACCAAACGACGTGCAACCAGCCTGTAACCGCTCGCGTCACCGAACTGCACACTGCTGGTGCGGGACTGCTACAACCCGCACCATTACAGGCTAGTCGCTACGCGCAAAAGCGCCGCGTTACGCAACATCTTTCAACATTCAAATGACAATGCGCAGGCACTGGCCCGCGTGATACAGCGAGAATCCGGCCTCGTACAGGCAACTACGCAACCCCGCGCCAGACAGGGGCTGCATCGGTGCAAAGGGAATCGGCAGGGCTTGAGGATTACCGTTACACAGATAGTCGGCGAAGGCTTTGCCGACCACCGTGCCCGTGGTCACACCCCGGCCGTTGTAACCGGTGACTGCCACCAGTCCCGGTGCCGGCTCGAACAGACGCATCAAGTGATCGGGCGTAAAAGCGATGCGCCCGGTCCAGGTGCACTCCCACTCGACCGGCTTCAGATTGGGGAAGTAATGCTGCTGCACCCGGTCGGCCCAGGCCTTGAGGAACCAGGTCGGTTTCTGATTGCCATTACCGAGACTGCCAAGCAATAACCGCCCGTCTTTGTCGCGGCGGATGCTGCTGAGCACTTGCCGGGTATCCCACGAGCCCTGCCCGCCCGGAAGGATCTGCTGTGCGGCGTCTTCGCTCAAAGGCACCGAGGCAACCTGATAGTAAAAACCGGGAAAGAAATTGCGCTTGAGCTCGGTCCAGTCGCCTTCGGTGTAGGCGTTGGAGGCGATGACAACCTGCTCGGCCAGCACCGAACCCTGTTCGGTCTGTACCGACCATTTCGGGCCTACACGCTCGAGACGAGTGACCGGGGAGTGATCGAACATCTGCCCGCCGAGCCCCATCACCGCATTCGCCAGCCCGGTGACATAGGCCATCGGATTAAGCGTCCCCGCGCGACGGTCGAGCAACGCAGCAGCAATTTTCTGTGTGCCGGTGGCTTGCTCGCAAGCCTTGCCGGTCAACAGTTCGACGGGGGCACCCCGGCGCTTCCACTGTTGCTCACGACTGCGCAGATCCGCCTCCCCCTTGGCGTTGTGGGCCATGTGCAGGGTGCCTTCGCGGCGCAACTGGCAATCGATGTTGTACTTATCCACAAGGCTGAACACCAGCGCCGGCGCCGCACCGAGCATGCGGTTTAGCTGGCTGCCAACGGCTTCGCCGAACCCGGCTTCGATCTCGTCCGGCGGGATCCACATACCGGCGTTGACCAATCCGACGTTGCGACCGGAACCGCCGTGACCGGCGCGATGGGCTTCCAGCACGCAAACGCTCTTGCCTTTCTCCAACAGATGCAGCGCCGCCGACAACCCGGTAAACCCGGCACCGATCACGCAGACATCGACGTTGACCTCACCCTTGAGCGCGGTGTTATCGGGCCTTTGCGGCGTGAGTTTTTCCCACAGACATTCTTCGCGTAACGGCATTGCCAGACTCCAACAGAAACCTAACAAACACACTGTTCAACAATGTGGGAGCGGGCTTGCTCGCGAAAGCGGTATATCAGACAACGTCTAAGTCGACTGACCCGACACCTTCGCGAGCAAGCCCGCTCCCACAAGGGGTTATCCATCTGACTGAAGGTATCAGTCGAAGGTGATGCCCTGCGCCAACGGCAATTCCAGCGAGTAGTTCACGGTATTAGTCTGACGACGCATGTAGGCGCGCCACGCATCCGAGCCCGACTCACGACCACCGCCGGTCTCTTTCTCGCCACCAAACGCGCCGCCGATTTCCGCGCCGCTGGGGCCGATGTTGACGTTGGCGATGCCGCAGTCACTGCCGACTGCCGACATGAACTGCTCGGCCTCACGCACGTCCGTGGTGAAAATGCACGACGACAGACCTTGTGGCACCGCGTTGTTCAAACGCAGCGCTTCCTGGAAATCGCTGTAGCCAACCACATACAAGATCGGCGCGAAGGTTTCGCTGCACACCACATCACTCTGCTCCGGCATTTCAACGATGGCCGGCGAAACGTAGTAGGCGTTGGGGAATTGATCCTCCAGTTGACGCTTGCCGCCAAACACGCGACCGCCCTCGCTCAATGCCTGCTCCAGCGCATCCTGCATGTTCTCGAAACTGTGCTTGTCGATCAGCGGGCCCACCAGATTGCCTTCCAGCGGATGACCGATGCGCACTTTGGCGTAAGCCGCCTTGAGGCGGGTGACGATTTCTTCTTTGACCGATTCGTGGGCGATCAAGCGACGCAGCGTGGTGCAACGCTGACCGGCAGTGCCGACCGCGCTGAACAGAATCGCGCGCACCGCCATGTCCAGATCAGCGCTTGGGCCGAGGATCATCGCGTTGTTGCCGCCCAGCTCAAGGATGCTGCGGGCGAATCGTGCAGCGACTTTCGGCGCCACTTCGCGGCCCATGCGCGTGCTACCGGTGGCGCTGATCAGCGCCACACGCGGGTCGTCGACAAGGGCTTCACCGGCGTCACGGCCACCGATGATCACCTGGCAGAGGTTCGCCGGGGCGTCAGTGAAATTCTTCACCACGCGATCAAACAGGGCCTGGCACGCCAGTGCCGTCAGCGGGGTTTTCTCCGACGGTTTCCACACCACCGGGTTACCGCAAACCAGCGCCAGCGTGGTGTTCCACGCCCACACCGCGACCGGGAAGTTGAACGCACTGATCACCCCGACCACGCCCAGCGGATGCCAGGTTTCACGCATGTGGTGGCCCGGGCGCTCGGAAGCAATGGTCAAACCGTATAACTGGCGCGACAGACCGACGGCGAAGTCGCAGATGTCGATCATCTCCTGCACTTCACCCAGGCCTTCCTGAGTAATCTTGCCGGCTTCCCACGACACCAGTTCGCCGAGATCGGTTTTGTATTCACGCAGCACTTCGCCGAATTGACGCACCAGTTCCCCGCGACGCGGCGCCGGCACCTTGCGCCACGCCTCGAACGCATGATCTGCGCGACTGATGTGCTGCTCGACTTCAGCCGCGCCTTCCCAGTTCACGGCGGCAATCCGGCTGCCGTCGATCGGCGAATGCACCGGCACTTTGCCGTTCTGATAAAGGGCCGGGTTTACACCAAGACGATCAAGCAATGCGGCAACCATGGGTCACTCCTCAAGCAAAAAACTGAATGTGTGCGGCCGCTTTTTCACGACCGGGCAGGCCTTTAGTTGTAGCGTCCCAACGGCAAGGCAACAAACGACCTTTACGCGAGATATCATTCCGTTTATTCATGCTGAGCATAGAAAGACAAGAAAAGGATCCGCCATGCTGAACAAACGCCACTTGCCATCGATCACCGCGTTGCAGTGCTTCGAGGCCGTGACCCGGCACTTGAGTTTCACCCGCGCCGCCGAGGAGCTGAACCTGACGCAGAGCGCTGTCAGCAAACAGGTCGCGCAGCTTGAGGAATTGTTGCAGCACTTGTTGTTTCGTCGCGTGCGTCGCCGTTTGCAGATGACGCCCGCCGGGGATTTGTACTTGGTCGAAGTCAGAAAAATCCTCACACAGGTAGAGATGTCGACCCATTACCTGCGCTCCTACGGCGGTGAGACCGAAGTCCTGCGCGTCTCGACGCCATCGACCTTCGGCGCTCGCTGGCTGGTGCCGCGCCTGAAGGGCTGGCGTTTGCGCCATCCGTCGATTCATCTGGATCTGTGCAACGAGCAGGAAGCCGATGATTTGCTGCAAGGGCGCAGTGATCTGGCGTTCTATTTCGGCCAGAGTTCGCGGCCCGGCACTGAATCCCTGAAGCTGTTCGGCGAAGAGCTTGTGCCGGTCTGCGCGCCGGGCAGCCTGCCGCAAACACCGTTCACTGACCCGACGCAACTCACCGATCTGGTGCTGCTGCAAAATGCGTCGCGCCCACAGGCCTGGCACGACTGGTTCGACAATCAGGGTTACCAGACCGAGCACAGCTACCACGGGCCGCGTTTCGAAACCTTTTATATGTGCATCCGCGCCGCACAAGTCGGCTGCGGTGTAGCGCTATTGCCGAGGTTTCTGGTGGAAGAGGAATTGGCCGACGGCAAACTGGTCATTCCCTGGCAGCATGCAATGCCCAGCACCGACGCCTATTACCTGGCCTACCCGGAACACTCGGCGGAAGTGCCCAAGGTGCGCGATTTTGTGAAGTGGATGCTGGAACAGATCGATAGCCCCTGATCCCATTCCCTGCGCCAGCTCCTACACGGACGGGGTCAGGCAATAACAAACAGACCGTCCACAACCTGAGCTTGAGCAAGGCGTGCGCGCAGATCGGCGTCGATAGCGCAATCATTGGCCTTGTACAACCTTACGCGCCGATAGGCATCGGCCCGATTGATTTCCTGCCCGAGATACTCCCAGACAACCCTTGAACATGAAGGAGCACGATGATCGGCTGCAGAAACCCCAAGCTTCAAACCATTGAGCCGAGTGATACAGCTTTTGAAACTTGGGATGAGGATGGTTTGGCTGATCTCGTTTGACGTCAGCGATTCATAATCGACGAAAAACAAGCGATCGCGCAGGTAATAGGCAACACCCAAATATCGATACGTCTCGAAATCATCGCCAACCCCGGCGATCTGTAAGCGCTCGTTTCGCTCATAGACAACGTCGTCACCCTCCTCCCGTACATGCACAAGCGAACACAGAATAGAGCCGGGCTCAGTCATTGCGTTGTAATACTCGTAGTAATAACCGCTGTGGGCTTTCAGCTCAGGTGAGGACTGTTCGCGCAGGTGTTCATGCATGATCCGTGATGCTCTCACCTCCCCCGAGGCCTGATTTTTATTGGCCCTAACGTCAATCAAGGCAACGAATTGCTCCGATGGCAGCGCTATTTCAAACGCTTCCACGCCAAAAAAGTCGCAGATTCGCTTGAGGTTGAAAGGTGTGGGGATGCTTTTCCCACACAGATACTTATTGAATTGCCCACGATTAATTCGAAGTTTCCTACAAACTTCCGCGACAGATCTGTAGTGACTACACAGCAGCCTCAAGTTAGCAGAAAAAAACTCGCACATAGACCGACTCAACAAAAATCAAGAGACAGCAACCATAGCAGCAACTCGCATCACATTTAAGCAACTTGCGAAATTGCATCAATTGAAATACGGCTGGATATTACGAGTCCTGAAAGGCTTCAGGACTGACAACACCATTAATTCGCCAGCACTCTAAATAGCAAGGAGCTTCGAATGCTAGACGTCATCAACGACTTTCTGTCGAGCAAGGTATTGATACCTTTGGTTCTTGGACTGGGAGTCTATTTCACTGTCCGCTCAGGATTTGTCCAGCTCAGATACTTCCCCCATATGTTCGGTATTTTGCGGGGCAGTTGGCATACCGACAGCCATCAATTGAGTTCATTTCAGGCGCTGACACTCAGCCTTGCCGGACGTGTCGGTACCGGCAATATCGTCGGGGTGGGGATTGCAGTGAGCATGGGTGGACCCGGTGCAGTGTTCTGGATGTGGATGACCGCTCTTCTGGGCATGTCGAGCAGCTTCTTCGAATGCACGTTGGGACAACTCTATAAACGTAGCGATGGCAAAGGCCTGTATCGAGGTGGGCCGTCCTGGTACATCCAGCACGGTCTGGACAAGCGCTGGCTCGGGTTGGTCGCGGCCGTGTTATTGCTGGTGACCTTTGGTTTTGCAATCAATGGTCTCGAGTCCCATGCCGTATCACACTCGCTAAAAAATGCGTTTGGCCTGCCGCCTATGTGGTCGGGGCTCGCAATTTCTTTCATGCTGGGAGCTGTCTTCGTAGGCGGGATAAAACGTATCGCGGCAGTAGCCGACCTTCTGGTTCCTATAAAGGTTCTCGCCTACGTCGGCGTAACAGCCTATGTGATCGTTCTGCAGTTCGATCAGGTTCCGGCAATGCTGATGACCATCATCAAAAGCGCATTCGGTCTGGATCAGGCGTTTGGTGGATTGGTGGGCAGCGCAATCATCATGGGTGTCAGACGCGGTGTTTTTTCCAACGAGGCAGGACTGGGCAGTGCTCCCAATGTCGCCTCAGTCGCGAAGATCGACCACCCGGTTGCACAAGGCGCGGTACAAGCACTGAGTGTGTTCATCGATACATTCGTAATCTGCACCTGTACTGCGCTCCTGATTTTGCTATCAGGGTTCTACACACCGGGATTTGAAGGTGACGGGATTGCTCTGGCACAAAACTCGCTGGCAGCCATCGTCGGGGAATGGGGACGGATGTTTATCAGCGTGGTGCTTGCCTTATTCGTATTCACGGCAATGCTTTACAACTATTACTTGGGAGAAAACAGCCTGCGGTTCATGTTGGATGAACCTCGAAAAATGCTGATTTTCTATCGTGTGCTTGTGTTGATATTGGTGTTCTGGGGCTCCGTCGAAGATCTGTCGACTGTTCTGGCTTTTGCAGACATCACCATGACGCTGCTGGCGCTTGTCAACCTGGTAGCCATGTTTCTGCTCTTCAACATCAGCATGCGTGTTCTGCGCGACTACGACGAACAACGCCGTGCTGGCATCAAGACGCCTGTGTTCGACCCAAGCAAATTCCTTGATCTGGATCTTGATCCTTTAGCGTGGCCGCCGCAGCACGACGGCTCAGGCACAATGATTCGTAGCGAACCCGCTCTTTCCTCAAGCGTAAGCAAACAGCCCATACAGGCTTAGACCGGGCAGGTGCAAAGCCATTAAAACAATTAATGGCTTTGCAGCAACTACACCAACACACTGCAAACATCATATCTAAAGAACTATAAACCCTTCGATCTGTCACGCCTAAAACAAACGGAAGGACTTTACCCCATGAATCGTTTTTGCCCCCTAAAAGCAAATGCAACCAATAACCCTACATACTTCATAGATTCACACGCCACGCCCAACCAATTATTTGAAGATGCCTGTTTCAGAATTCGCGCCGCCACCGGACTCTTGGAGTCATTCACTTTAGTTACCATTAAAGGCACCAATGATTCTGACTTTTATAGACTGATACTTCCGGCTTACGTATTACTTCAGGACGGCGTCGACACGCTGGAACAGATCACCTTCAAAGGCGGTGTCATTCATGTATAAAATCGTCACCCACGAAATGCTCAGAGCCGCTTTGATTAAAGCAGTTGAAATCAATTTAATACCAAAACACTCTCTATTGGCTGACTACTTAAAAAGCGGTGACCGACTTGAAGAGGTCATTCAAGCCGCGCTGGAGGTGCAACCGAAAACGTATAAGTTCTGTGGGCTGAGATGTATACCATCAGAGGATCTTTCCCCTGAAAGCAAAAAAGCGCTGGCAATCCCCACCGCTGATATGCGCCACTAGCGCCACTGATTGAGCCCGCGCAACGGCGCGGCGTACCTGGAGACCCGTTATGAGCGAGAGTGTGTTTGCCGATCGCATCGTGCAGAACCTGCTCGACACCGACTTCTACAAACTGACCATGATGCAGGCGGTGCTGCACAACTACCCCAACGTCGAAGTCGAATGGGAGTTTCGTTGCCGTAACAGCGAAGATTTGCGCCCGTATCTGGCGGAGATTCGCTATCAGATCGAGCGTTTGGCCGAGCTGAGCCTGAGCGCCGATCAACTGAGTTTTCTTGAGCGCATCTCCTTCCTTAAACCGGATTTCCTGCGTTTTCTCGGGCTGTTCCGCTTCAACCTGCGTTATGTGCACACCGGCATCGAGAACGGCGAGCTGTTCATCCGCCTGCGTGGGCCGTGGCTGCATGTGATCCTTTACGAAGTGCCCCTGCTGGCCATCGTCAGCGAAGTGCGCAACCGCTATCGCTACCGCGAAACCGTGCTCGAACAAGCGCGTGAGCAGCTCTACCGCAAGTTCGACTGGCTGACCGCCAACGCCTCGGCAGACGAACTGGCGCAATTGCAGGTGGCGGATTTCGGCACCCGTCGCCGGTTCTCCTACCGCGTGCAGGAAGAAGTGGTGAACGTGCTCAAGCACGATTTCCCCGGGCGTTTCGTCGGCACCAGCAACGTGCACCTGTCCCGCGAACTGGACATGAAGCCGCTAGGCACCATGGCCCACGAATGGATCATGGCGCACCAGCAACTCGGCCCGCGGCTGATCGACAGCCAGATTGCCGCGCTCGACTGTTGGGTGCGCGAGTACCGTGGTCTGCTGGGGATCGCCCTCACCGACTGCATCACCACCGATGCCTTCCTCGGTGACTTCGACCTGTTCTTCGCCAAGCTTTTCGACGGTTTGCGCCACGATTCCGGAGATCCCGTGGTGTGGGGCGAAAAGTGCATCGCCCATTACCACAAGCTCGGTATCGACCCGATGAGCAAGACGCTGGTGTTCTCCGACAGCCTGACACTGCCCAAGTCGCTGGAGATATTCCGGGCGCTGCACGGTCGGATCAACGTGAGCTTCGGCATCGGTACCAACCTGACCTGTGACATTCCGGGTGTCGAACCGATGAGCATCGTGCTTAAAATGACCGCCTGCAACGGCCAACCGGTGGCGAAGATCTCCGACGAGCCAGGCAAGTCGCAATGCAAAGACCCGAATTTCGTCGCCTATTTGCGACATGTTTTCCAGGTTCCTGCCGATTCCAGTCCATCTAGCAAGGAGTGAATTCATGCAAGCCGTACAGCGTGAGATTGCTGAACAGCTCAAGGTCCAGCCGCCGTTCGCCAACCACCAGGCCCTTGAGGCCGAAGTTGCCCGGCGCATCACCTTTATCCAGGATTGTCTGACCCATTCCGGACTCAAGACCCTGGTGCTGGGCATCAGCGGCGGTGTCGACTCGTTGACCGCCGGTTTGATGGCACAGCGCGCCATGCGCGAGCTGCGTGAGCGCAGTGGCGACAACCGCTACAAGTTCATCGCCGTGCGCCTGCCGTACGAAACCCAGTTCGACGAACACGATGCCCAGGCCTCGGTGGATTTCATCGCCCCGGACGAGCGCCACACGGTCAATATCGGTCCGGCAGTAAAGTCGCTGGCCAGTGAAGTCGCGGCGTTTGAAGGCAAACACGCGGTGTCGGTGGATTTCGTCCTCGGCAACACCAAAGCGCGGATGAGGATGGTGGCTCAGTACACCATCGCTGGCGCGGCGCAGGGGCTGGTGATCGGCACTGACCATGCGGCGGAAGCGGTTTTGGGTTTCTTCACCAAGTTCGGCGACGGTGCCTGCGACCTGGCACCGCTCAGCGGTTTGGTAAAAAACCAGGTGCGCGCGATTGCCCGCCACTTTGGTGCACCGGAGTCGCTGGTTGAGAAGGTTCCAACTGCGGATCTGGAGGACCTGTCGCCGGGCAAGCCGGACGAAGCGTCCCACGGCGTGACGTATGCCGAGATCGATGCCTTCCTGCATGGCGAGGCGGTGCGTGAAGAAGCCTTCGACATCATCGTCGCGACCTACAACAAGACCCATCACAAGCGCGTGATGCCGTTTGCGCCGTGATGTCTTGATGTCTTGATGTCTTGAGTATCAGTGAGGCGCTTTTTAAGAGCGCCTCACCTAGTAAAGGATAGAAAGCTCGCTTCGATGACAAAAGCCATCACTGAACGCTGTCACACGATATATAAAATCCAGCTCTGCGAACGCTTTCCGTCAACCACCGCTTCAAGGTAACGCTCGCCCACCGGCAGTTTTTTAAGCGTAGCCCCCCATCCCCCTGTAGGATCCGTGGTCACTTTCTCACGGAAGAGAAAATCATCTTCAATGGTTACCTCCGCTTGACGATAGGCTTTCCCATAGACAATCAATGTCCGATCAGAGGTTTTACCCCCCCGCTCAATCAGATTGCCCTTCGAATCCGTGACTTTGGTAATTTCCAGCTGATTGACTTCAACGTTATCGGTCATGGCCTTCTCCTTCTTTCTCATGTCGCACGACAAGCGCGACGCCTGGAGATTTGAACCTCGAAGTAAAACTGCGTCTACTGTCAGAACTTACAGGTTCAGTGCAGAACCCGACAAACGGTTCAGACATAAAAAAGCCGCTGTAGCGAACTACAGCGGCTCTTTGCTGACAGGTATCTCTGCAATTTACTTCAGGGTCAGGGTGCCTTTCATCATCGAGATGTGGCCCGGGAACGAGCAGAAGAAGCCGTAATCGGTGCCGGCAGCCAGTTTCGATACATCGAAGGTCAGCGAGTCTTTCTCGCCAGCGCCAATGATCTTGGTGTGCGCAATCACGCGATCATCACCTTCTTTCAGGTAGTTTTTGTCGATGCCAGCCGCCAGGCCGTCGGTAGCGATCGGCTGCATGTCGGCCACTTTGCTGATGACCAGGTTATGGCCCATCACGTTCTTCGGCAGGTTGCCGGAGTGAGTCAGTTCGACGGTGAACGTCTTGCAGCTCTTGTCGATCACGATTTCCTTGGTGTTGAAGGACATTTGATCGGTGGAGTCAACGGTGGTTTTGCACTCGGCAGCCATCAATTGGCTGCTGGCCAGCGCCAGCAGGGATACCGCAACAACTTTGGAAAACATGGTGAATCTCCAAGGCAGGGTTAACAAAAACACTAATGGTTGGAAGACTGCCTGAAATCTTCGCAAGTTCCTATGACTTGAGTCAAAAATTGTATACAACTTTCAGGCTATGAGACTCATCGAGACAATCTAACGGCCAGATCAGCCGGCAGAACCTATGATCGGCGCATCTCATTGATACGGAGTGCCAGTCATGATCTTTAACAGCCTGTTGTGCAGCCTGCTTGCCGCGTATGCCTGTGGTGCCAGCGGCACCTGCGAAACACCCCAGCGCGAAGTTTAGACCTTGGAGCGCGGCGTGCCAGCCATTACCCTGTGCGACTGATCGCCCCAGGAGAAAGGCATGTCCCTGAAATCCGTTTGTGTGTTTTGCGGTGCCAATGCTGGCACTGATCCGGCTTACACCGAAGCCGCCCAGGCCCTTGGCAGAGCCCTCGCCGAGCGCAAGTTGACGCTGGTTTATGGCGGTGGCGCCGTGGGCCTGATGGGCCTGGTGGCGGACGCCGCGCTGGCCGCCGGCGGCGAAGTCATCGGGATCATTCCGCAAAGCCTGATGGACAAGGAGATCGGCCACAAAAGCCTGACTCGCCTTGAAGTCGTCGATGGCATGCACGCCCGCAAGGCACGCATGGCTGAACTGAGCGACGCGTTTATCGCCCTGCCCGGCGGCCTCGGCACGCTGGAAGAGCTGTTTGAAGTCTGGACTTGGGGCCAACTCGGCTACCACGGCAAACCGCTGGGCCTGCTGGAAGTGAACGGCTTTTACAGCAAACTCACTGCATTTCTCGACCACATCGTCGGCGAAGGCTTCGTTCGCGGGCCACACCGTGACATGCTGCAAGTGAGCGAATCGCCACAAACGCTGCTCGATGCCCTCGATCAATGGAGGCCGACCGTCACGCCAAAGTGGGTCGACCAAAAACCCGGCTAACCGTCAGGCATCGATACAGGGCAGAATACGCGCCGCTCAACCTCACCTTCGACCCCAGAGGATCGCCCATGGCCAAACCCAATTACTCCTTCGCCAAACGTCAACGAGACCTGGAAAAGGAAAAGAAGAAAGAGGAAAAGCTTCTGCGCAAGAAACAAATGGCTGAAGAAGCAGCACTGAACCCTGACGGTGAAGTGGCGACAGATGATGATGTTGATGCACCGAAAGATCTGGCGCCAGACGCCTGAGCCGTTTGCGCAATTGTTGAACAGAGTTCCTGTGGGAGCGGGCTTGCTCGCGAAAGCGTCGTGACATTCACCCCTGAATGTCACTGGGAAATGGCCTTCGCGAGCAAGCCCGCTCGTACATTTGATGGTTATGACTCCAGTGGCATGACCGTGACCCGTACATCCGGATCATGACTCCCGCCGCCCAGAATCACTCCCCGCAACGGCGACACATCGGAAAAATCCCGGCCCCACGCCAACGTGATGTGCTCCAGCGCAGGCTGCACGTTGTTGGTCGGATCGAAATCCACCCACCCCAGCACCGGACAAAACACCGAAACCCAGGCATGCGACGCATCGGCGCCGATCAACCGTGGCTGCCCTGGAGGCGGCTGGGTCAACAGGTACCCGCTGACGTAACGCGCCGCCAATCCGCGTGATCGCACGCACGCCAGCATCAGATGAGCGAAGTCCTGACAAACCCCACGTCGACGCTCCAGAACCTCCACCAGCGGCGTCGCTACCTGCGTCGCCTCGGCATCGAAGGTGAACTCGCTGAAAATCTTCTGCATCAGGTCCTGCACGCCCAGCAGCAAAGGCCTGCCTGGGGGGAAACAACTTTGCGAGAACTCGACGAAGCTGCGCTTGAGATGCACATACGGTGACTGGAATCGGTAACGGCACGCCTCAAGCAGGTCGGCGGGCAGCGGCTGGCTGCTGTAGGTCAGCGCATTGCGCGTCAGTTCCCACGCCGGGGATTGATTGAAATCCAGTACTGGCCGCGCCAGCACTTCAACCGTGAGCCGGGCATTGACCTGCAATTCATCGTGGGGCCGCTCGAACGCCAGTCGGGTCAATGGATTGCCGAACACATCCTGTTCATCACGACGCGCGGTCGGCTCTGGACTGATCAGCAATTGCTGTTCGGTGCAGCGTTGCCAGGCGCACTCACGCGGCCACAGGTGCGCCAGTTGTTGCGCAAGGGACACCGGGCTGTCGTAGTGATAACAGGTGTCGTGGAAGATCTGGTAATGCGCGTTCATCAGACGGACACCGTGCGCTGGCTGACATCATCGACATGGGCGAAATGGCGCAGGGCCAGACGATCCGATACTTGCCCGCTGGCGTCGGCGACCTCCTGCAGCAGATCCGCCAGCCCCTCAAGCGCCGACCGCACGCTGGATTCACCAAACAACGGATTCTCCAGACACCCCAGATCAAAACGCCCCAGTCGCTCGACCAGTTGCGCCAGCCCGGCCTCCCTTGGCACACCGAAATCATCGTTCAAACGCTTCAACGTGCGGGTCACCAGTTTCAACTGGAACAACACCGCGTGCGGGTTCTGCTCATCAAGCAGTAACAGGTCGAGCACAGGAATCAACTGCGCCACCGCCAGGTAGCGCGAGCGGTAAGTGATGCTGCTGTTACCCAACTCCAGCAACCATTCAAGCCCCGCCTGATCGAACGCCCCTGCGCCACGCAGAAACGCCGCCAGGCTGCTGCTCAGAAATTGCAGACGCTCGATGCGCCGGCCGATCATCAGAAAGCGCCAGCCTTCATCGCGGGTCATGTCGTCCAGCGCGAACCCGGACAGCGCAGCGAGCGACATCACCAGACGATTGAGGAAATCCAGCAACTCGCCGAAGTCCGGCTCGTCGGTATCCAGTTGCGTGGCTTCACGCTGCAATTCCACCAGCGCCTGCCAGTTTTCCCGCGAGAGCTTGCCGCGCACCTGCGAAGCGGCCCACTGCAGGCGTTGCAAGTTGGAACGCAGGCTGAACGACCAGTCCTCGCCGAGCAACGCAGCCAGCAAGCGCTCTGGCAGCTCACCTTCGTCCGGCAACAGCGCCAGCCGTTCACCAAGATCGACCGCGGCCAGCAAGGCTTGCGGGTCATCGCCGTCGACGTAACGCGCCAGCATGATCCGCAGCAGTCGCGCACTGTCGTCGCAACGCTCGCAGTAACGGCCAAACCAGAACAGGTTTTCCACCACCCGCGACGGCAGGTAAGGGTCGCGTCGCACCAGATCGTGTACACCGACGTTGCGTTGAGTCTTCCATTGCTCGCCGCTTGGCGCTCGATCACCCAGCACCCAGGTGTCCTTGCTCGCCCCGCCGCGCTGCATCGATACCACTTCGGCATCGGCGTCGGCCGCCACTCGGGTCAGACCACCCGGCAGCACCCGATACCCGTCACTACCGGCCACGGCGTACATGCGCATCCCGATGGCGCGGGGCTGCAACTGGCCGTCTTCGGCTTGCCAGATCGGTGCCTGGGACAGCTGGGCCAATTCTTGCGCTACATAGGCGTAAGGCCGTGCCTGCATGCGCTCGGACAAGCTCTTGCGCTGCTTATCACTCAGATCACGGCCAAATACCGGTGCAAAACTTTGCGAGGGAAAGGCCGGTTTGATCAGCAATTCCGGCAGTTTTTCCAAAGCCTGGGCCAACACCGGCGCTTCACCGCACCACCAGGTCGCGATGGAGGGCAGGATCAGTTCTTCGCCAAACAGGTATTGGTTGATCTTCGGCAAAAACCCCAGCAACCCCGGGGACTCCAGCACGCCGCTGCCAAGCGCATTGGCGACCAGCACCCGGCCCTGACGCACCGCCTCCAGCAGCCCCGGCACACCGAGTGCAGAATCCGTGCGCAGCTCCAATGGATCGCAGAAGTCATCATCGAGCCGACGCATGATCGCGTGCACCCGGCGCAAACCACTGAGGGTTTTCAGGTACACCGTGGCATCGCGCACCGTCAGGTCGCCGCCCTCGACCAAGGGATAGCCAAGCTGGCGGGCCAGATACAAATGTTCGAAATAGCTTTCGTTGAAGCGCCCCGGCGTGAGCAACACCACCAGCGGTGCGTCGTCATCGCAAGGCGCCTGACGAGCCAGGGTTTCTTGCAGGGTGCGGAAGAAACCGGCCAGATGCCGCACCTTGAGATCGCGGTACAACTCGGGAAACGCCCGCGACACGATGGTGCGGTTTTCCAGCGCATAACCGGCGCCGGACGGCGCCTGAGTGCGATCCGCCGTGACCCACCAGCGCCCGTCCGGGGTGCGCGCCAGATCCACGGCGTACAGATGCACAAAGGCTTGCTCCGGCAGCGCGATGCCCTGACACGGCCAGAGAAAATTGTTGTGCCCGAACACCAGTTCCGCCGGCAGCAGGCCTTCCCTGATCAGCCGTTGCGGGCCGTACAGATCCGCCAGCACCGCATTGAGCAGTCGCGCACGCTGAGCGATCCCCGCCGACAATTGCTGCCACTCATCCGCAGCGATCACGTTCGGCAGCAGGTCCAGCTCCCACGGGCGATCGGCCCCTTTGGGGTCGGCATAGACGTTGTAAGTCACACCGTTTTCCTGAATCTGCCGGGCCAGCAACGCCTGACGCTGCAGCAGTAGCGCCGGACTGCTGCGCTGCAATTGGTCGAACAGGCGTTGCCAGTGCGGGCGCACCGCACCACTGCCATCGAGCAGTTCGTGGTAGGTGCCCGCCGTCAGCGGGTAGCGGTCTAGCAGGTCAGGCATGGAAAGCTCGGCAGACAGCAAGGAACGGTCAGACTAACGCAGGCACATGACGCCCGGATATACGAAAAATCCGGGCGTCGCGCACGATCTAGAAACGTCGTAAATCGAGCGTCATCGGTAGCTCGTCGGAGATTGTCAGATCAGGTATGGGAAGTTTCCCCGGTGTGTGTCCGATACGGAAGAAACGCGCCATGCGCCGACTCTCCGCTTCGTTGGCGTTGACCGGCAGCGTCTCGTAATTACGCCCGCCGGGGTGGGCGACGTGGTACTGGCAGCCACCCAGCGAGCGTTGCATCCAGGTGTCGAGCAGGTCGAACACCAGCGGCGCGTGTACCGGGATGGTCGGTTGCAGGCAGTTGGCCGGCTGCCAGGCCCGATAGCGCACACCCGCGACGAATTCGCCCACACGCCCGGTCGGGTGCAACGGCACGGCAATGCCGTTGCAGGTCAGCAGATACCGCTGCGGCGGCAAGCCCTTGAGCTTGACCTGCAAACGTTCAAGCGATGAATCGACGTACCGTACCGTGCCACCCGCCGTACCCTCCTCGCCCAACACATGCCACGGTTCAAGCGCTTGATGCAGTTCCAGCTCGATGCCATTGACGGCGTAGTCACCGACCTTGGGAAAACGAAACGCCAGATGCGCCGCGAACCACTCGGCGCGCAACGGATAACCGGCGTTGTTGAGTTCGACGATGACGTCGGCGAAATCCTGTTCGATAAAGTGCGGCAACAGGAAACGATCGTGCAGTTCAGTGCCCCACCGCGCCAGTTTCGGCGGCGCATAAGGCTCGCGCCAGAACCGTGCGACCAGCGCTCGCAACAACAGTTGCTGGGCCAGACTCATGCGGGCGTGCGGTGGCATTTCAAAGGCGCGCAATTCCAGCAATCCGAGGCGCCCGGTGGCGCCATCCGGTGAATAGAGTTTGTCGATGCAGAATTCGGCACGGTGAGTATTGCCGGTGACGTCGATCAGCAGATTGCGCAGCAGTCGATCCACCTGCCACGGCGCGCATTCTTCACCCGGGGCCGGCATCTGCGCGAAGGCAATTTCCAGCTCGTACAAGGCGTCGTTGCGTGCCTCGTCGACCCGTGGCGCCTGGGACGTCGGGCCGATGAACAACCCGGAAAACAAATACGACAACGACGGGTGGTTGTGCCAGTAACTGATCAGGCTGCGCAGCAGATCCGGACGACGCAGGAACGGCGAATCCGCCGGTGTCGCGCCGCCGAGGACGAAATGGTTACCGCCCCCGGTGCCCGTGTGGCGGCCATCGATCATGAACTTCTCGGTGGTCAGGCGGGTTTGCCGCGCTTCTTCATAGAGAAACTCGGTGCGTTCGACCAACTCGTCCCAGGTCGCAGAAGGCTGCACGTTCACTTCGATCACGCCCGGATCAGGGGTAATGCGCAAGTTGCTCAAACGCTGATCGCTCGGCGGTTCGTAGCCTTCCAGCAGCACCGGACAGTGCAGTTCTTCGGCGGTGGCCTCGATGGCCGCGACCAGTTCCAGATAGTCCTCGACCCGTTCCAGCGGCGGCATGAACAGGTACAACCGCCCTTCGCGGGCTTCGGCGCAGAACGCGGTGCGGGTCAGCCAATCGGCGGACTCGTCGATTTTCGGTGTGCGCTCGTCAACCGTGGCGGGCTCACCGTGACTGTTCAGTTGCGCGGCATCCGGCAGTTCGGGAAAGTCCTGATTCGGGTCCTGGGGATGGATGAACGGGTACTCCGCCGCCTTCACCCAGGGCTGCGAACCGAGCGGTAAGCGGTAGCCCAGCGGTGAATCTCCCGGCACCAGACGGCAATGTTCGTCGCGCAGATACCAGCGCCCGCTCTGCCATTGATCACCTTTAGCGGTGCGTGCGAGCGGCAGCACTTGGCCGATCACTTTATCCAGACCCTGGCTGAAGACCTTGCGCAGGCGTGCGCGTTCTAAAGGCTCCTCCAGACGCGAATCTTCGGCGCTGACGTTGCTCGGCAACGCACCCTCGCGCCAGAGGTAATAGAAATTGTCCTCATAGGCAGGGAATACAAAATGTGTGGGCAGTTTCAGGCGTTCGGCGACACTCGCCAGAAAGCGTCCGGCCAGCTCGCCATCGGCGCCGTAATCCTGTTGCTCGTCGGCGATCAACGCATCGTTGTGCCAGATCGGCGCACCATCGCGGCGCCAATAGCAGTTCAGCGACCAGCGCGGGAGTTGCTCGCCGGGGTACCACTTGCCCTGACCGAAGTGCACCAGCCCCTTCGGCGCGTAATGCTTGCGCAGGCGCTGAAACAGTTCGGCGCAGAGCCGACGTTTGTCCGCCCCCAACGCGGCGGTGTTCCATTCGGCGCCATCCGGGTCATCGATGGACACGAAGGTCGGTTCGCCGCCCATGGTCAGGCGCACATCGCCTTCCAGCAGGTCGGCATCGATCTGCCGGCCCAGTACCTGAATCGCCAGCCACTGCTCATCGGTGTAAGGCTTGGTAACGCGTGGCGCCTCCCAGATTCGCTCCACGGACATTTCGTGGCTCAATTGCGTCTCGCAAGGTTCGACCATGCCGCTGATCGGTGCCGCCGAGGAGGGATCGGGGCTACAGGCCAGCGGGATATGCCCTTCGCCGGCGAACAGCCCGGACGTGGCGTCCAGGCCGATCCAGCCGGCACCTGGCAAATACACTTCGCACCAGGCGTGCAGGTCGGTGAAGTCGACGTCGGTGCCGCTGGGACCGTCGAGGCTCTTCACGTCGGCAGTGAGCTGAATCAGGTAACCGGAAACGAAACGCGCCGCCAGTCCGAGGTTGCGCAGCAGTTGCACCAGCAACCACGCCGAGTCGCGGCAGGAGCCGGAGGCGTGTTCGAGGGTGTGCTCCGGGGTTTGCACACCCGGCTCCATGCGGATCAAGTAGCCGATGTCTTCACTCAGACGCTGATTGAGCGCCACCAGAAAGTCCACGGCCGGTAACGGCGTGCGGTCGATCGCGTCCAGATAGGCTTCGAAAGTCGGCGTCAGCGGCAGGGTTTCAAGGTACGGCGCCAACTCTTTGCGCTCATCGGCGGCGTAAGCGAAGGGGATTTTCTCGGCATAGGGTTCGAGGAAGAAGTCGAACGGATTGAAAACGGCCATTTCGGCCAGCAGATCGACCTCGATGCGCAACTCATCGGTTTTCTCGGGGAACACCAATCGCGCCAGGTAATTGCCCTGTGGGTCCTGCTGCCAGTTGATGAAATGCTGCTCGGGCGAGACTTTCAGCGCATACGAGAGAATTCGCGTGCGGCTGTGGGCGGCCGGGCGCAGGCGAACGATCTGCGGGCCGAGTTCGACAGCGCGGTCGTAGCGATAATGCGTGACGTGATGCAATGCGACATGAATCGACACGGCGTGCCTCCTGCGAGCCTAAGCGTATTCGAAAGCGCGCAAGACTTATGCCATACAGAGGCTTGGGCGCTTTCCCGGAATGCTTTGGGCAGTACAGCACCAAAATCGGGCAATGCGGGGAAATGGTTTGGGGAGTTTGCTTCTATTTGTGGCAGGCATGTGATCAAGGTCGCCTGTTCTGGCCTCTTCTCGAGCAAACCCGCTCCCACATTGGATTGGTGTTGAATACACATATTGAAACCGACCACAAATCTCCTGTGTGGGCTTGCTCGCGAAGGCGTCAGTAGCCTCACCACATTTCCCGAGCCCTGAAATGCAAAACGCCAACCCGAAGGTTGGCGTTCTGTTGAGCTAAAAAGCGACTTAGCGTGGCACCACCGGTTTGCGCGCCGGTTTCGGCCCTTTGCCCTTGGCCGCGTCCTTGCGCTCCTTGGCGGCCTGCTGGTTGCGGGCGAACGCCGCCGCCTTGGCCTGTTCACGCTTGTCCCACGGATTACCACCATCACTGGCACGCGGTGGCAGACCGGTGTGCTGGGTGAGCATCTTGGTGGTTTTCTCTTTGCCCTCTTTCGCCACTTTATGGCTGCCAGCCGGCGTCGAGTTCTTGCGACGGGCGCTCTGGTAGCTGTCGGTGGACGGCTGATGCAGCGGGATCAGTTGATCCTTGCCCGGTCCGATCAGATCGCCACGGCCCATGCGGGTCAGCGCTTCACGCAGCATCGGCCAGCCTTTCGGGTCGTGGTAACGCAAGAACGCCTTGTGCAGACGACGCTGCTCTTCGCTCTTGACGATGGTCACGCCGTCGCTCTTGTAAGTGACCTTGCGCAGCGGGTTCTTGCCCGAGTGGTACATCGCGGTGGCGGTGGCCATCGGTGACGGGTAGAACGCCTGCACCTGGTCAGCGCGGAAGCCGTTGCCCTTGAGCCACAGGGCCAGGTTCATCATGTCTTCGTCGGTGGTGCCCGGGTGCGCAGCGATGAAGTACGGAATCAGGTACTGCTCTTTCCCGGCTTCCTTGGTGTACTTCTCGAACATGCGCTTGAACTTGTCATAGCTGCCGATGCCCGGTTTCATCATCTGGTTGAGCGGACCTTCCTCGGTGTGTTCCGGGGCGATCTTCAGGTAACCACCGACGTGGTGGGTCACCAGCTCTTTGACGTACTCCGGCGACTCGACCGCGAGGTCATAACGCAGGCCGGAAGCAATCAGAATCTTCTTCACACCCGGCAACGCACGGGCACTGCGGTACAGCTGAATCAGCGACGAGTGGTCGGTGTTCAGGTTCGGGCAGATGCCCGGGAACACACAGGACGGCTTGCGGCACGCGGATTCGATTTCCGGCGTTTTGCAGGCGATGCGGTACATGTTCGCGGTCGGGCCGCCGAGGTCGGAAATGACACCGGTGAAACCTGGCACCTTGTCGCGGATCTCTTCGATTTCGCGAATGATCGACTCTTCGGAACGGTTCTGGATGATCCGGCCTTCGTGCTCGGTGATCGAGCAGAAGGTGCAGCCACCGAAGCAGCCACGCATGATGTTCACCGAGAAACGGATCATGTCGTAGGCCGGGATTTTCTCCTTGCCGTACGCCGGGTGCGGAACGCGCGCGTAAGGCATGCCGAACACGTAGTCCATTTCCTCAGTGGTCATCGGAATCGGCGGCGGGTTGAACCAGACGTCGACTTCGCCATGTTTCTGCACCAGCGCACGGGCGTTACCCGGGTTGGTTTCCAGGTGCAGCACGCGGTTGGCGTGGGCATAAAGCACGGCATCACCACGAACCTTTTCAACCGACGGCAGGCGGATCACGGTCTTGTCGCGGGTCATGCGCGGGCTGGCCAGGATCTGCACGACCTTGGCTTCCTGCGGATCTTCGACCGGGCCCTTTTCCTGCTCGATGGCGCAGGCCTGGGTGTCCTGGGTATTCACGTACGGGTTGATGATCTTGTCGACCTTGCCCGGACGGTCGATGCGTGTGGAATCGACTTCGTACCAGTCTTTCGGCGTATCGCGACGAATGAACGCGGTGCCGCGCACGTCGGTGATGTCTTCGATCTTGTGACCGTAGGACAGGCGCTGCGCGACTTCAACGATGGCTCGCTCGGCGTTGCCGTACAGCAGGATGTCGGCGCTGGCGTCGATCAGGATCGAGTTGCGCACGCGATCCTGCCAGTAATCGTAGTGAGCGATACGGCGCAGGGAGGCTTCAATGCCGCCGAGCACGATCGGCACATGTTTGTACGCCTCTTTGCAGCGCTGGCTGTAAACCAGGCTGGCGCGATCCGGACGTTTGCCAGCCATGCCGCCCGGGGTGTAGGCGTCGTCGGAACGGATCTTTTTGTCCGCGGTGTAGCGGTTGATCATCGAATCCATGTTGCCGGCCGCGACCCCGAAGAACAGGTTCGGCTCGCCGAGCTTCATGAAGTCGTCTTTGGACTGCCAGTTCGGCTGCGCAATGATCCCGACGCGAAAGCCCTGAGACTCCAGCAGCCGGCCAATGATTGCCATGCCAAACGACGGGTGATCGACGTAGGCATCTCCCGTAACAATGATGATGTCGCACGAATCCCAGCCAAGCTGATCCATCTCCTCCCTGCTCATTGGCAGGAATGGCGCTGGCCCGAAACATTCGGCCCAATATTTTGGATAGTCAAATAACGGCTTGGCTGCTTGCATGTCGACGACCGGTGTTGAGATGAAAAATCGCGGGCGCGGAATATAGCACAAAATTTGACCAATTCCGACGGCAATGGTCGGTTGTTAATCTCAGCCCCCTCTTCTGTGCTTCAAGCAGAAAAGGCTACGGCGGCTTTCGACCCGCCAGACACTGGCAATGATGCCAAACGCCAGTCAGGCGCTCATGGATGGGTGCTGCCGACAGCTCCACCGCCACCTGCGCAATCATGCAAACCGGCACGATGCCAAATAAAACAAGCCCTTGCGCGAAAGCCGGAGGGCATTTTTCAAGGATGAAAAACATGGCAGGAAAACCACCTCGTAATGGCCCCCACTTGAATGTGGATGTCCATATCAGACCGAATCGACGAACGGACATCGACGCACCGCATCCTGACGCTGCGGGCCGCAAAGTCTTCGATCCATGGATCGCTGTCGACCCTGCGAAGCCGCCGGCCAGACTGCCGGGCGATACAGACCTTGACGCAATACTACCGGCCCCTGCCGTCATGATTCATCTGACGCCGTCTCCCATTGCAGCGCCTTCCGTCATCCATCAGCCGCTGAAGAACTACTGGCTCAAAGCCGTGAAAGGGTTACCGGCTGCCAACAGCGAAGGTTTCAGGGTTTACAACAAACGCCGGTATGTCGACGTGCCCGATGGCGGTACCGTTCTTGTCGCAGTGGATCCGGACACCGGACTGTATCGGGCGCGACTTTCGAGCGAATTGCTTCCCTCCGGTCCGGTATTGCTGCGCGACACCGACAGCGACCTCTGGCATCCGCTCAATGACGTTGACTCAAGCAGGCTCCCACTGACGCAGGCAAGGCTGAACGCTTTTCGCTCGGATCTGGATTTCAGCGGTGTCGAGCCTGGCAGTGACGGCCTGTTTCGCCACGACGGCAAGCTCTATGTGGTCATCGACAGCCACGCGTATCAGGTCATGCAGGACCTTGACGCGTCCACGCCGACTCAAAAGGTGTGGCGCATTGTTAACCCCAAGGATCCCGTTGCCTCCGATAGCGCGAACATCTACCGCGCCAGTCGCAGTGGCGAAACCCGGGCGATCATTCGGAGCGAGGAGAACACCTGGGTTTCCATCCTCACGGGTTTGAGGGGCGGCATGCGCCGCAATGAGGGCCTGCAAGCCAACCTGGCGCTTCTGATGCAACGTTACCAACCTTTCGCGGATGCTCACCGGGCTCTGACCGAATCATCTGAACATTACGACACACTTTGGGGCCAGGTCCGCGACTTGCCGGATGGCGCGGCCAAAACGGCGGGCCTGATCGCGCTTGAGGTACACCTGCTCAAGCACATCAAAAAACAGACGGACTTTATTCAGTCGCTCGTTGATAACAAGGATTGGCTCCCCCTCGTCAAAGCAAGCGGGGTGTTCAAGGAAGAGCTGCATACCTTCCGGATAGAACGCGTGGAATATCTCAACAGACTGATGGCCGTCATGGATCTCAGGGTCCGGCCTTCGGTGACAGATTTGAGTGCCGGAAACTGCAAGAAAACCATCAAACATCTGAACAAGAAACTGAAGTTTCTCGAAGAGCGCCAGGCGGTGATGGAGCAGATCAGAAAAGCCTCACCCGGAGCAGCCCCTCGACTCGCCGAACTACGCCTCCAGGTGCACGATACCGAGCGCATCAACTTCAACAAACTGACCCTTTACGTTCACCTGTTTGCGGACACTCCCGACCATGCGCCAAACACGACCATGCCCTCGCTCTCGGCCATCGATCTGATCACCGGAGATTTGCAAAACGCTCCGCAACGAGAGCATCCAATGGCACTGCTGTTGGCCCTTGATCAAATCAAGGGAGATAAAACCCGCTTTGAAACACTGCTGGCCGCGGAGCATCCCAACGCCGAATACATCAGGGAGATCGTTACCCTGATCGATCCCATCGAGAAAAAAATCGAAAACAAGTTGACCGAAATTCTTGACGCGTCCGAGCGAGCTCACGATCTGCCGAGCCTCGACCAAGACATTGATTTCGACTTTATCCCGCCGCAACCTATCAACGAGGCGTCAGCCCCTCCCGCGCGCGCCAGGAAAATATTCCGCACCCGTCAGCACGGCACTTACAGAGTGTTGGTCGGGGAAACGGAAACCGCACTGGACGGCACCATCACCATCAAGGTTCCCGACCTGCTGCGACCTGATTCGCCTCCCAGGCGCTACAAAAAAATAGAAGACGAATGGCTGCCCGTGCTTCCTCCGCTTATCCGAACGCCACGGCCACAACTCATTGGCGAGGCGAACCGGTTACTGGCCAGGGTCGAAGATCACGCGACCAACGCGAGAACACAAGAAGCCCAAAACACTAACCCGACAAAGATCGTCGAAGATCTGGGCAAGGAAACCGATCTGCTCAATCAACAGGCAAGGCAACTGGAAAACCACGATACAGATGTTGAAGATCGAGTGATCATCAACCTGGCCGGACAGTTGCGGGCCGCCGCCGTTTCGTTGACAGAACTAGGCCAGAAAACGCTGGTGCGGATGTACAAGAACAAAGACGTGCTGGACATCATGCGCCTGAACTATCTGCTGGATCGTAACGAGCTCAAGGCAAGCAAGATCGTTGATCGCAAACAATCGGGAAAAGGCCAGAAAAGGTCGTTTCTGGATGTTTATTCGATCAGCGACAGCGCCGATAACACGCCGTTGTGGCACGCGCATTTTCACTACGACGCCGAGAAGAGCCTGCCTCTGAGCTTCAAGGTCGATGGCGCTCATCTCAAGACGCTTGAACAAAGCAGACGAGGTATCGAGTCTCAGCGCCGAGATGAACGGGCCGGTTTGCCGCACGTCGGCATCTGGCGGCAAAGGTTCGATGGCAGAACAGCGAGCAAAATATTCGCCCTGGCAGACAGTCACGCCGCAGCCTCCGAGTAAATGCGCAAAGCCCGAACAGCAGGCTTTGATGTAGCCCCAGTACAAACAGGCAATGACGCCGAACGCTTATCAGCACGCCCTCGCGGGCGCGGATAAACACCCCATCAAGGAAGAAAGAATGTCACCAAAACCACCCGTCAGAGGCAACGCCACTGTCGATATACACCATCGCCCAGGCCCATCGCCGCAAGAAAATACGCCGCGCATCAACACTGGCGCGCCCCCCCTGCACCTGGGTGACAATCCGACGGTATCGGGCAGAAACACCGGCGGTGTCGATCTCGATGCAATCAGGCCGGCACCACAGATCACGGTTCACGAAACAACTGAAACAATGACGCTCGGTGCCACCCCCACACCCGCTGTGGAGTCGCTGGAGCATTACCGGATCAGCGCGCCGCCCACGTTGGCGGCCGCCGATGCCGAGGGTTTCAGGACATACAGGGGGCGCCGATACGTCGACGAGCCGGGGGGCGCCATCGTGCCGGTCAAGCAAGATCCGGACACGGGACTGTACCGGGCCGCCCTGGCGAAAGAGTCGAAACCAACAGGTCCGGTGATGCTGCGTGACACCGCCAGCGGCCTGTGGCACCCGCTGGAAGACTTCGAGCCCATTACCTTTGCGTTATCTTCCACACGCCTGGAGGCTTTCCGCACCGGGCTGGACTTGAGTGACGCAACACCCGATAGCAATGGCCTGCATCAGTTCGACGGCAAACTCTACGTGGTGATCGAGAATCACACGTACCAGGTACTGCACGATCCAGACGCATCAACCCCGCTGGCCACCGTAATGCGTATCGTGCGAGGCGAAGATCCTGTGTCCAGCGACAACGGCAATCTGTATGTCGCGACACGCCCGGGAAGGTCGGAGCCCATCGTTTTCGATGCCATACAAGGCTGGGTCGGGATTACGGTAGCCGGTGCCGGCGGGATGGTGCGCAGTGACGCCAACCCCACAGCATCCCTGAGCCTGCCGGAAAGACTCTCGCTGATGCTCACTCGACTGCGCAGCCCAGAGTCCCGTGCCCGAAAACTGTTCCCGGATCACACCGAGGATCAGATCAGAGACTTTATCCGCTCACTGGGCAGTGATGTCCGCGACGTCTTGACCCGTCGCGAAACCGACTACAAGACACTCAAGGCCGAACTGAAGATCTGGATCAGAAACACGTCCACCGCTTCGCCCCAGGCAACAGCAAAAGGCTGGGCGCAACAGGTCGCCAATGACATCAAGCGCTGCTGGCGCCAGCAGACAGGGGATACATTTCGACTTGAGCCGGGCGATGGAACGCTACCGGCATTAACAGCGGATTTCAGCCATATCCGGCGCCTGGATCTGGACGCCGTCACCTGGTCAGACACCGCCGATACATTCCTCAGTGGATTCTCCGGCCTGGAGCGTCTGACAGTGACCCACTCTTCGCTCGATACACTGCCCGCCGCCGTTACTCATATGCCCCACCTGAGCACACTGGATCTGAGTTCGAACCGTATTGTGCTCAATGCACAAACCGCGGCAAAACTGAGCGCACTCGGCCAACTCAAGAACCTTGATCTGTCGGACAACCCGTTGGGCAAGCCACCTGACTTCACCGGCATGAGCGAACTCAAGACCCTGAACCTGAGCAATACACAATTGGATCAGTGGCCTATCGGCTTGCAGCACCAGACCGGACTCGAACACGTCGACCTGCGCAGGAACCGGCTGACAGAAGTCCCATCGGCCATCCTTTCCCCCTCCCCTGATCAGTTCGAAGCGATCGCCCGGATCAACAGCGTCACGCTGTTTGAGGGCAACCCATTCCCTGCCGGCTACTGGAAAACGCTTGAATTGTATTGGCAACGTGTCACAGCCGATCATCCAGGGCTGGGCACCAACAGCCTGCCCGGTGCGTTCAGGCTTGACGGTGATATCCCGGAGGTCGCCAACGTACAGCGGCTGTACCCGGACAAGTCGGCACAAGAGGCCAGAGAGTTTTTTATCGGATTGGACCCTGAGACAGAAGCCAAACTGGGTCGACGCCTTCAGGAACTGGATGTACTGGAAAGCCAGCTCGATGCCTATGTCGCCGACAGTCAACCCGAGCCGTCCGCCGTCGACACGCCGGCGAAAATACAGGCGCAACGTGTCGCCCAAACCCTCAAGAACTGCTGGCTTCAGGACTCGGACGAAATACTCAAGCTGCCTTCCATCAACGCGCCACTCCCGGCCCTGAGCGTGGACTTCAGTCATGTAAAGCAACTCAGTCTCAGCGCTGTTATCTGGTCGGGCGATGCCGATACATTTCTGTCCGGTTTTCCCAATCTGGAGCGTTTGTCCATTACCCGATCCAGGATTGAAACGTTACCCGGGCAAATTGGCGCGATGGACAAATTGAACAATCTGAACCTGAGCAACAACTACCTTGCACTGGACGAGCAAAGCGCTGCAACGCTCAGCGCCATGAGTCATCTGGAGATCATCAATCTTTCTGACAACCCAACGCTCACGCTAACCCCTGACTTCAGCAAGATGTCCAAGCTGAAATACCTGATGCTGAATAACACGGGAATCAATCAATGGCCGACTGGATTGCAGGACAAGACCGGGCTGCTCATTTTTGATCTGCACAATAATCGCTTGAATGAAGTACCGCAGGCATTTATCAATCCTGCGCCTGAACAGTTGCTGACGATCGCCCGGATCAATAGAGCCGCGTCACTCGGTGGCAACCATTTCCCTGCCGATTACTGGAGAAAATTCGACGACTACTGGCGTCGAGTGAACGAGGAACACCCCGATCTGCTGACCTCTTACCATGGAGTGATATTTGATACCGACAACTCCCCGGCGCAGCGGTATCGGCGATTATTTCCAGGCAAGGACATCAAGAAGTGCAGGGAATACCTCTGGAGCTTTGAGAGTGAAACCGCGGCAGCAACGAAACTCCAAAGTCTTGAACGGGAACACCGCGTACTGAAAAGTCAGCTCGACGATTGGGTTTTTTCTGGAGGCGGCAACCGCGGGGGCTACATTCGGGCGAATCAGTTAGCGGTCAACGCGCGAACCCGTCCTGACCGTGTCGTGGCAAGTGAGCGGATTCTGAGTTGCTGGAGGGGGGAAACACCGCAAAAACATGCCAATGACGGTACACCCATCGGCCTGGAACTGAATCTCGGCGGCCTGCGCCTGCCGAGCCTGCCAGACATCGACGCGGACTTCAGTCACGTCGGCTCGCTCAAACTGAGCAACATGAATCTGAGCACCTCGCCAGAAGGTTTTCTGACCCATTTTCGCCATGTACGCTGGCTGGATCTTTCGCACAACCAATTGCGTGAATTGCCTCCAGCAGTTGGAGAAATGAATGGGCTGACTCGCCTGTTTCTGCAGAACAACCGGATTATCCTGACCGCCGACACTGCCCGCGTTCTGTCGCAGCGCACAACATTGCGAGCCTTGTGGCTACACGAAAATCCGCAACTCGGTATCACCCCGGACTTCACCCTGATAACCGACATGCGCGAGATTGATCTGGCAAACACAGGCATCAACACCTTCCCTGCCGGGCTCGCCGATCAGCCACTGCTGGGCATTGTGAATCTGAACAACAACCGGATCGAGGAAATCCCCGATGCGGTCATAACCCCGCCGGCTGAACGACTCGCCAACAGTGCGCGGGTCAATAACGTGACCAGCATCACTAACAATCCATTGTCAGCGGCCACCCGCACGCGGCTGGAACAATACAACAACCGTCTTATCGAAGCCCAGATACCGATGACCAGCCAGCGCGATCTGGTCGCTACGGCGCGCGGCCATGTCCGGGCAGTCATCCGGATTGCGGCAAATGATCCAATGACGCGCTGGACAATAGGGCTATCGGAAGATCAGGTATCAGCCAGAAGAGTCCAATGGCAAACACTGCGTGATGAACAACGCTCGGATGGTCTGTTCAATACGCTTGCACGCTTGCTCGAGGTTCCCGACGGCCACAATGAGCTTCAGCGCCGGGTCTGGAAGCTGATCGACAGCATTACCGAAAACAATCCGGCGTCCGAACGCCTGCGCAAGGAGGTATTTGATCGGGCCGGCGAAGCGGCCTGCTGTGATCGGGCAGCCTTCACGTTCGCTAATCTGGAAACCCGGGCAATGGCGCACGATGCGCGTGCCCAGGCTCAAGACGAAGCACGGGGCCCGCAATTGTCTGCGCTTTCCAAAGCGTTGTTCCGCTTGCATGAAGTCGACAAAATCGCATCGGCGGACATTGCGCAGCGTGAGGCAAGAATCATCGAAGCGAGGGGGCCTCAGAGGGGCGCGGCCGCTCCAGCGCCACACGTGTCAGAGGAAGTCGAAATCAGACTCGCCTATCGATACTTCCTGAAAGACCGGCTGCAACTGCCGGGACAACCCGAACAAATGGGATTTGCCCGGCTGGCCAATGTGTCAAAAGCGCAATTGAATGCCGCGTACAAAAAAGTCATCGCTATGGATAACTCCCCTGAAGAATTCAAGGCGTTGGTGTCGAGGGAGTTCTGGCAGGAATTCATCACTCATAAGTACCGGGCACAATTCGAAGCGCACCGCCAGACGTTCCAGGATCGACAAGCCACCCTCGACGACGCGCACGTAGCTAACACGCTTGGGTTTAACGATTACGACGCACAATCCAGGGCGCTGCAAAAATCACTGGCGACCGAGGAAGAGGCACTGATCGAGTCGTTGTCCCGACAGGAACTGAGCGAGCATCCAGCCACCAACACTGACGAGGAGGCAGACGGCACAACTGAATAACACGCAAAAAGAGGAGCGCTGGCCGAATGATTTCGGCCAGCCATCACTCGTCGTCGTCGAAGTTGTAACTGCCCGGCGCGAGGTTTTCGAAACGCGTGTATTTACCGATGAACGCCAGGCGGATAAAGCCGATAGGGCCGTTCCGCTGCTTGCCGATGATGATTTCGGCGATGCCCTTGTGCTCGGTTTCCGGGTGATACACCTCGTCCCGGTACACAAACATGATCACGTCGGCGTCCTGCTCGATCGCTCCGGATTCGCGCAAGTCGGAGTTTACCGGGCGCTTGTTGGGGCGTTGTTCCAGGGAACGGTTGAGCTGCGACAGAGCCACTACCGGGCAGTTGAATTCCTTGGCGAGGGCTTTCAGGGATCGCGAGATTTCGGAAATCTCGTTGGTCCGGTTGTCACCGCTGGAGCCGGGGATCTGCATCAGTTGCAAGTAGTCGATCATGATCAGGCCGACATCGCCGTGCTCACGCACCAGACGTCGAGTACGCGCGCGCATTTCCGACGGGCTGATACCGGCGGTGTCATCGATGAACAGCTTGCGATCGTTGAGCAGGTTCACCGCTGAAGTCAGGCGTGGCCAATCATCGTCTTCCAGTTGGCCGGAACGCACCTTGGTCTGGTCGATACGGCCGAGCGAGGACAGCATACGCATGATCAGCGATTCGCCTGGCATCTCGAGGGAATACACCAGCACGGCCTTCTCACTGCGCAACACGGCGTTTTCCACCAGGTTCATCGCAAAGGTGGTTTTACCCATCGACGGACGACCGGCGACGATGATCAGGTCGGACGGTTGCAGACCGCTGGTTTTCTCGTCGAGGTCGGTATAACCAGTGGACAGGCCGGTGATGGCGTTGTCGGTGTTGAACAACGTATCGATGCGGTCGATGGCTTTGGTCAGCAAATCGTTTACGCCGACCGGGCCACCGGTTTTAGGCCGGGCCTCGGCGATCTGGAAGATCTGGCGTTCGGCTTCGTCGAGAATCTCGGCGGCCGTACGGCCTTCCGGGTTGAAGGCGCTGTCGGCAATTTCAGTGCTGATGCCGATTAACTGGCGCAAGGTCGCTCGCTCTCGAACGATCTGCGCATAGGCTTTGATGTTGGCGACGGACGGTGTGTTTTTCGCCAGTTCGCCGAGATAACCGAGGCCACCGACTTGCGACGTCTGACCTTCCTTGTCCAATTGCTCGGCAAGGGTCACGACATCGATCGGCATGTTCTGATCGGCCAGTTTGGCGATCGCACGGAAAATCAAACGGTGGTCATGTCGATAGAAATCGCCATCGGAGACTTGATCGAGCACGCGTTCCCAGGCGTTGTTGTCCAGCATCAGACCACCGAGTACAGCCTGTTCGGCTTCGATGGAATGCGGCGGCACCTTCAGGGCGGCGGTTTGCAGATCGTATTGCTCAGGAGCGGATATTTCGTTCATGGCCACTTGGAGTCAGGGTTGAAAACGGGAGTACCAGAAAGACAAAGGGCACGACCTGTAAACAGGATCGTGCCCGATGTTAACCGTCTGACGGGCAAGCCGCCAGCCGATCAGGTGTTACTTAAGCTGCTACCACGACAACGCGTACGGTGGCTTCAACTTCGGCGTGCAGGTGCACGGCTACGTCGAATTCGCCTACGTTGCGGATGGTGCCGTTCGGCAGACGAACTTCGCTTTTCGCAACTTCAACGCCGGAGG
Organism: Pseudomonas sp. EA_65y_Pfl2_P74; assembly: GCF_963970575.1. Taxonomy (NCBI): domain Bacteria; kingdom Pseudomonadati; phylum Pseudomonadota; class Gammaproteobacteria; order Pseudomonadales; family Pseudomonadaceae; genus Pseudomonas; species Pseudomonas sp. EA_65y_Pfl2_P74. Next base: position 42,952 of record NZ_CAXAOQ010000007.1, on the reverse strand, counting down.
CGGTCAGTGCGTCAGCGATGTCGTGAGTACCGATCGAACCGAACAGCTTGCCTTCGTCGCCAGCGGTGGCAGTGATGGTCACTTCCAGCTCGGCCAGTTGGGCAGCACGGCTTTCAGCCGATGCTTTACGGTCTGCGGCAGCTTTTTCCAGCTCGGCACGACGCTCTTCGAACGCAGCCAGGTTGGCAGCAGTCGCAGCGGTCGCTTTGCCGAAAGGCAGCAGGTAGTTACGGCCGTAACCGGCCTTAACGTTTACTTTGTCGCCCAGGTTGCCCAGGTTGGCGATTTTTTCCAGAAGGATCAGTTGCATGTGGAAATCCTCTTAACTTTTAACCTTCACCGTTCGCGCTGTCGGTGTCTTTCGACACGTGACGACCGCGAAAATCAATCAGGCTGTCGACAATGGCCAGAACCACGAGCAACGGATAGATCAGCTGCATGAACAGCAACAGCGTGACGTACAACCCCACCAGCCAGAAACCGGCCAGTCGCTTCTGCCCGACCAGCCCGTGAATCAGGGCAAGTCCGGCGAACACCAGCGGTACACTGCACAACGGCGTCAACATGGCCATCTGTGCACCGAGATTCGGGCCCAGAAGCATCAACGCCAGCAGTAACATCGCCGGCCCCAGCGGGATTCGGATGGCGCGAAACTCGCGACCAAAACCACCCGGGTTGTACAACAACGCCTGCCAATGACGCCCGACAATCAGGCTCAGCACGCTGACGATCTGCAACAAAGCCGCAATCAGCCCGGTCAGGACCGGTGCAATCAGGGACGCGAAGCGCGCTTGCTCATCGACCGACAATTGCTTGTAGGTCTCACCGAGAAGCGCTGGCATGACCTTTATAAGGGCCTGCGCGAGCATCTCGATCTGGGCTGCAAACGCCGCCCCGAGCACCACTGAAAACACCACTCCAATGGCTACGCTGACCAGCAGCGTGCGAACCCAGGACTCACTTGCGCGCAAAACCAACGCAAGCCCCGAAGACCCCAGCAGCACTAAAAGTGCGCGTGGATCATCGGCATACAACCACCAGACCAATGCCGGCAGCAGCCCCAGGGACAGAACGCCGAGGGCGTCCGTCAATCCGCGCCGCAGAAGCACAAGGCTCCCGGCGGCAGCACCCAACCAATACAACAACGGCAATGTTGCACATCCGGCCACCACGAGAGTGGCCTGCATACGGCCTCGCATGATGAACTCAGCTAAGGCACGCATGCATTCAATCCTTTGCTACTTGTCGACTGCCCGGTCTCAGCGGCCGTGGCTGTCGGTGTAGGCCAGCAGGGCCAGGAAGCGGGCGCGCTTGATAGCGGTAGCCAGCTGACGCTGATAACGAGCTTTGGTACCGGTGATGCGGCTTGGAACGATTTTGCCGGTCTCGGATACGTAGGCTTTCAGAGTGTTGAGATCTTTGTAATCGATCTCTTTCACGTCTTCAGCGGTGAAGCGGCAGAATTTACGACGACGGAAGAAACGTGCCATTTGATAGGCTCCTTAAAAGGTCCGTGGATTACTCGTCAGCGTTATCGCTGTTGTCGCTGTCATCACTATCAGCGCTATCAGCGCCTTCGTGCTCAGGACGGTCGCGACGCTCACGGCGCTCACTGCGGTTTTCTTCAGCCTTGAGCATCTCGGATTGGCCGGTAACGGCTTCTTCGCGACGGATGACCAGGTTACGGATCACTGCATCGTTGTAGCGGAAGTTGTCTTCCAGCTCGGCCAGGGCCTTGCCAGTGCACTCAACGTTCAGCATCACGTAGTGAGCCTTGTGAACATTGTTGATTGCGTAGGCCAGTTGACGACGGCCCCAATCTTCCAGACGGTGGATTTTGCCGCCGTCTTCTTCGATCAGCTTGGTGTAACGCTCAACCATGCCGCCGACTTGCTCGCTTTGATCCGGGTGGACCAAAAAGATGATTTCGTAATGACGCATGAATGCTCCTTACGGGTTGTAGCCTGCCGCTCAAAAACGGTCAGACAAGGAGTGAATGACACTTATGGACTTGCCGGTGCGGGGCACATGCGTGCCTGCCGTGACAGCAAGGGGCGCAATTGTAGAGAAGGGACTGAAGAGGTGCAAGGCAATTGGTGATTATTTGAACAATCACCAACCCTGCCTTCACCACAAACCAATGTGGGAGCGGGCTTGCTCGCGAATGCGATACATCAGGCAACATTGTTGTCGACTGACACTGCGCTTTCGCGAGCAAGCCCGCTCCCACAATTGATTGCATACAACTTTATTTCTTGGCGGAGGCCTTGGCTTTGACGCCACGCTGGCGCTGCGCTTCGAACAGGCATACACCCGTCGCCACGGACACGTTGAGACTGCTGACGCTACCGGCCATCGGCAGATTCACCAGATAGTCGCAATGTTCGCGAGTCAGGCGACGCATGCCTTTGCCTTCGGCGCCCATGATCAGGATGGTCGGGCCGGTCAGGTCCTGGTCATAAATGCTGACCTCGGCCTCGCCCGCCGTACCGACAACCCACAAACCGCGCTGCTGCAGCTTTTCCAGCGTGCGCGCAAGGTTGGTCACTGCCACCAGCGGAATTACTTCCGCCGCACCGCAGGCCACTTTACGCACGACGGGCGTCAGGGTCGCCGACTTGTCTTTGGGCACGATCACGGCGAGCGCACCAGCAGCATCCGCCGAACGCAGACAGGCACCGAGGTTATGCGGATCGGTCACGCCGTCGAGCACCAGCAACAGCGGCGCGCCTTCGGTGCGATCAAGCAACTCGTCGAGCATCGCCTCGCCCCAGACCTGGCTAGGACTCACGTCCGCGACCACGCCCTGATGCACGCCTTCAACCCAAGCGTCCATTTCACGTCGCTCTGCCTGACCGACCTGGACACGATTTTCATTGGCCAGTTCGATCAGGGTCTGCACACGCGGATCGTTACGGCTTTCGGCCAGCCAGATCTGCTTGACGCGCTTGGGGTGGTGACGCAACAACGCTTCTACCGCGTGAACGCCGTAGATTTTTTCCAACTGACTCATGACTTCGCCTTCGGTTTACGTGCTCCGCCACTTTTGGCTGGAGCAGAACCCGCCTTCGGCGGGCCTTTACGGTGCTTGCTCGGTTTGGCTGGCTTGCCGCCGGTCGCCTTTTCAGGCGCCGACCGCCCGGTCTTTCCCCCGGACGCCGCTTTACCACCGTTTTTGGCGTCGGAAAGCAGCGCTTTCTTCATTTCACGGCTTTTACGCAGCTCGGCATTTTTCGCCACGGCATCGCTTGGGCGATAGGCTTCGACAGCTTTTTCCTTGGCCGGACGGCGACTGGCGGTTTTTGCCGGCGCCTTTTCTTCCGAAGCCTTGGCGGATGGAGCAGCCGTTTCGTGACCGCGTTTTTTGCGACCAATCGGTGCGCTGATGGTTTTTTCCGCCATCTCGAAGTCGATCTTGCGCTCGTCAAGATCGACGCGCATCACGCGCACTTCAACAGTGTCGCCGAGACGGAAGCTACGACCGGTGCGCTCGCCCGCCAGGCGGTGATGCACAGGATCGAAGTGGTAGTAATCACCCGGCAGCGCGGTGACATGCACCAGGCCTTCGACGTAGATATCGGTCAGTTCGACGAACAGGCCAAAACCGGTCACGGCGGTGATCACACCCGGGAACGATTCGCCCACGCGGTCTTTCATGAACTCGCACTTGAGCCAGTTCACTACGTCGCGGGTCGCTTCGTCGGCACGGCGCTCGCTCATCGAGCATTGCTCGCCGAGTTGCTCCAGTGCCGCTTCGTCGTACGGATAGATGCGCGCTTTCGGAATGGTCATCGCGCCGGCACGACGAACGTGCGGGGTGTCCTGTTTCGAATGGATCACGCTGCGGATCGCGCGGTGCGTAAGCAGATCCGGGTAACGACGGATCGGCGAAGTGAAGTGGGTATAGGCTTCGTAATTCAGGCCGAAGTGGCCCTGATTGTCAGCGCTGTACACCGCTTGGCTCAGCGAGCGCAGCATCACGGTCTGGATCAGATGGAAATCCGGACGGTCCTTGATGCTCGCCAGCAAGGCCTGATAGTCCTTCGGCGACGGGCCGTCCTTGCCTTTGTGCAGGGACAGGCCAAGTTCACCGAGGAAGGCGCGCAGTTTTTCCAGACGCTCCGGCGGCGGACCATCGTGGACACGATACAGCGCCGGGATTTCGTGTTTCTTCAGGAATTCGGCAGTGGCCACGTTGGCCGCCAGCATGCATTCCTCAATCAGCTTGTGCGCATCATTACGGGTGGTCGGGCGGATTTCGGCAATCTTGCGCTCGGAACCGAAGATGATCCGGGTTTCCTGAGTCTCGAAATCGATCGCGCCACGCACATGACGGGCGGCCAGCAACACTTTGTACAGCGAATAAAGCTGCTTGAGGTGCGGCACGACGTCGGTGTATTCGCCACGCAATTTACGCGCTTCGGCAACCTTCGGCGTTTCCAGCATCGCGCTGACCTTGTTGTAGGTCAGACGAGCGTGAGAATGAATCACCGCCTCATAGAAGCAGTAGTCAGTCATTTCGCCAGACTTGGAGATGGTCATCTCGCAAACCATGGCCAGACGATCGACATGCGGGTTCAGCGAGCAGAGGCCGTTGGACAACTGCTCTGGCAGCATCGGCACTACGCGCTCAGGGAAGTACACCGAGTTGCCGCGCACCTGGGCTTCGTTGTCCAGCGCCGAACCGATTTTCACGTAACTGGAAACGTCGGCAATCGCCACGTACAACTTCCAGCCACCGGAGAACAGTCGCAGCTTGCCAGGCTTGGCTTCGCAATAGACCGCATCGTCGAAGTCGCGGGCATCTTCGCCGTCGATGGTGACGAACGGCAGATGGCGCAGGTCGACGCGCTTCTCTTTGTCTTTGTCTTCCACTTCCGGCTTGAGCTTGGCGGCTTCTTTGAGAACCGCTTCAGGCCAGACGTGCGGAATATCGTAGGTACGCAGGGCGACATCGATTTCCATGCCCGGCGCCATGTAGTTGCCGACCACTTCAACCACATCGCCTTGCGGCTGAAAGCGTGGTGTCGGCCAGTGAGTGATCTTCACCTCAACGAACTGGCCGATCTGGGCGTTGGCATTGCGACCCGGGGTCACCAGCACTTCTTGCTGGATCTTCGGGTTATCCGCAACGACGAAGCCGATGCCGCCCTCTTCAAAGTAGCGACCGACAATGCTTTCGTGAGCACGGGTCACCACTTCAACGATCACACCTTCGCGGCGACCGCGACGATCGAGGCCGGAAACACGGGCCAGCGCGCGATCACCGTCGAACACCAAGCGCATTTGCGCCGGGCTCATGAACAGGTCATCGCTACCGTCGTCCGGCACCAGGAAGCCAAAGCCGTCACGGTGACCGCTGATGCGACCGAGGATCAGGTCGAGCTTATCCACCGGCGCGTAAGTACCACGACGGGTGTAGATCAGTTGAGCGTCGCGCTCCATGGCGCGCAGACGGCGGCGCAGGGCTTCGACCTGGTCTTCTGTGGTCAGACCAAACTCTTCGACCAGTTGCTCGCGGGCAGCAGGCGAACCCCGATCGGCGAGATGCGCCAGGATCAGTTCGCGGCTAGGAATAGGGTTTTCATATTTTTCCGCTTCACGAGCGGCCTCGGGATCGAGGGACTGCCAATCGGCCATTAGATAGTTTTCACCTTGTCTATATACGGGTTAGTTTGGCATAGGCGCCATCAAACGGGAAATTTCCGACTCTATAAGGCCCTTCTGAAGCCCTGTATCGAAGCTGGAAAGCCGTTTTGAACACCGCCGGTAAAAAAAACCATTTTTTTTGCTGGCAGGGGTTTACAGTTAAAAAGACGCTCCGTATAGTGCGCGCCATCGACGACGCACATGCGCTGCCGATACTGCCCAGATGGTGAAATTGGTAGACACGCCAGCTTCAGGTGCTGGTGACCTTACGGTCGTGGAAGTTCGAGTCTTCTTCTGGGCACCAATTTAGAGCTTGAGACTAGATCAGTTTCAAGGCTCACACAAAACCCGCGAAAGCGGGTTTTTTGCATTCTAAGGAACGGTTTTCTTAAAACTGATTTATTAAAATTAAATCAGGGGTTTACAGATTAAAACGCGCTCCGTATAGTGCGCCACATCAACAGCGGCAACGCTAGCGATGATTGCCCAGATGGTGAAATTGGTAGACACGCCAGCTTCAGGTGCTGGTGACCTTACGGTCGTGGAAGTTCGAGTCTTCTTCTGGGCACCAATTCAAATTCAAGGTTAAGGCCTTGGATTTCACAGAAACCCGCGAAAGCGGGTTTTTGCGTTTCTGGCATTTGAAAATCCATTCCCCTCGCCTTAGCAAACCTGCTCGTACGCCACAAGGCGCATTTGAGAAACAATATCGTTTATCATTGTTGCAAGTTTTTGCAATGCGACAGTGAGGAACCCTGCGAATGACGTTTCGAAATACCCTGCGCCGAGGCTTTACCTTCACCCTCCTCGGCCTGGCACTCGCCACTCCCCTCGCCCAGGCTGCCGATGCGGTTTCCCTGACTCTCTACAACGGCCAACACAAGGAAGTCGGCGACGCGATCGCCAAAGCCTTTGAAGCCAAGACCGGCATTCACGTCAATGTCCGCAAAGGCAGCAGCAATCAGCTTGCCAGCCAGATCATCGAAGAAGGCGACCGCTCCCCCGCCGACGTGATCTACACCGAAGAATCCCCTCCACTGAATAACCTCGGCGAACAAGGCCTGCTGGCCAAGACCGATGACGCCACACTGGCCGTACTGCCGAAAAAATACGTCGCTGGCAACGGCACCTGGATCGGCGTCACCGCTCGCGTTCGCGTGGCGGCGTTCAACCCGACACTGATCGACGAAAAAGACCTGCCGAAGTCGGTAATGGAATTCTCCGAGCCGAAATGGCAAGGCAAGATCGGCTTTGTGCCCACCAGCGGCGCCTTCCAGGAACAGGCCGTGGCCATCATCAAAATGCACGGTCGCGATGCCGCCGAAGAATGGCTGACCGGCCTGCGCGCTTTCGGCAAGACCTACAGCAACAACATGGTCGCGCTCAAAGCCGTCGAGAACGGTGAAGTCGCCGCCGTACTGGTGAACAACTACTACTGGTTCGCCCTGCAACGCGAGAAAGGCCAACTGGATTCCAAACTGCACTACTTCACCGGCGGCGATGTCGGCGGCTTGATTACCGTTTCCAGCGCTGCCGTGCTGAAATCCAGCAAACACCCAAAAGAAGCGCAGCAATTGCTCGCCTACATGGCCAGCGAAGAAGGCCAGCGCGTGATCACCCAAACCACCGCCGAATACCCGCTGCACAAAGGCATGGAATCGGATCGCGGCCTCAAGCCGTTCAGCGAACTGGAAGCGCCGAACGTCACACCGGCCGATTTGGGCAATGCTGAACAAGCACTGGAGCTGGAACGTGAAGTTGGCTTGAACTGATGACCGCATCGTTATCCGCCCCCGCCGCGCGCGGGGGGTACGTGCCACGGCGCAAGCGACCATCGATCTGGCTGGTACTGCCGGTATTGCTATTGGTGGTCTTGAGCCTGTTGCCGCTGGCCTACGTTGGGATAAAGACCTGGCAGGCCGGCTGGGCCGAGGCGCTGCATTTGTTGTGGCGCCCCTATGTCTTCGGTCTACTGCGCAATACGCTGGCCTTGATGGTCGGCGTGACTATCACCTGCGGCGTGATCGGTCTGTCGCTGGCCTGGCTGCTGGAGCGCAGCAATCTGCCGGGGCGGCGTTTGTGGGGTGTGATCCTGTGCCTGCCGTTCGCGGTTCCGGCGTTTGTCAGCAGCTTCACCTGGGTTTCGCTGAGCGCACAGCTCGAAGGCCTCGGCGGCGCGATTCTGGTGATGAGCCTGTCGAAATACCCGCTGATCTTTCTCCCAGTGGCGGCAACCCTGCGCAATCTCGATCCTTCTCTCGAAGAGTCAGCCCGCACCTTGGGGCAGAATCGCTGGGGCGTTTTTTTCCGGGTCACCCTGCCCCTGCTCTGGCCATCGCTGCTAGCGGGCTCGCTGCTGATCGCCTTACACATGCTGGTGGAGTTTGGCGCACTGTCGATCATTGGCCTGCAAACCTTTACCACGGCGATCTACCAACAATTCGAACTGGCATTCAGCAACGCCAATGCAGCAATGCTGTCCGCCGTGCTGCTCGCGCTGTGCCTGGTGCTGCTGTGGCTGGAACTGCGAGTGCGCGGCAAGGGCCGGCACGTGCGCACCGGGCAAGGTGCGGCGCGTCAGGCTGAACAGGTTCAGCTGGGGCCTTGGGCGGCGGTCGGCCAGTTGTATTGCCTGATCCTGGCAATCATTGGCAGCGCGATTCCACTGGGCATGCTGGCGTACTGGCTGGCTGCAGGCTCTTCGGCTGCATTCCCGGTTGCGGCCATTACCGAGGCGCTGCTGTCATCGCTGGCGTTATCGCTAGGTGGCGCGGCACTGTGCCTGTTGCTGGCAGTGCCGGTCGGGCTGCTGGTGGTGCGCTATAAAGGCCAACTGGCGATCTGGGCCGAACGCTTGCCGTATCTGCTGCATGCGTTGCCGGGTTTGGTGATTGCGCTGACGCTGGTGTATTTCGCCCTGCACTACGTGCCTGTGCTGTATCAAACGTCCGGCCTGTTGCTGATCGCTTATGCGCTGTTGTTCCTGCCGCTGGCTCAGGCTCCGATCCGCACGGCACTGAACAAGGCAGCGCCGCAACTGGAAGAGGCTGCACGCACACTGGGCGCATCGTCGTTTACGGCGTTTTGCCGGGTGACACTGCCGATCATCTTCCCGGCATTGGGCGCAGCGTTTGCGTTGGTGTTTCTGGATGCGATGAAGGAATTGACCGCGACGTTGCTGCTGAGTCCGACCGGTCTCAATACGTTGGCAACCGAGGTGTGGGCGCATACGGCGAATGTCGAGTTTGCGGCCGCAGCGCCTTATGCGGCGCTGTTGATTGTGGTTTCTGGATTGCCGGTTTATCTGCTGACAACCCGGATGTACCTGAGCCGCTGAAACGGCCATCGCGAGCCGACTCACTCCCACAGTGGAATGCATCCCCTGTGGGAGCCAGCCTACTGGCAATCGGATCTGAATCACGCCCTGAACTGCCCCAGGCTCGCCTTGAGCTGGGCCGCCAAACCATCCAGCACCTTGCCACTGGCCGTGGTCTCCACCACCGCTTGAGCCGCTTTCTCGGCTTGAGCATGAATCGTCTCGACCCGCCCACGCACTGCCTGTGCACCTTGCGCCTGATGCGCCGCCGCCTGCGTGGCCAAACCAATTGCCGCGTGCACCTGCTCGACCGACACCTGCACAGATTGCTGTAAGCGCGCACTGTCACGCAGCACCAGCAAACCTTCGCTGGCCTGACGCCCAGCCTGACCAATCGCCTCCACCGCCTCACGCGCGCCCTGCTGCAAAGCCACAATGTGCGCTTGAATGTCGCCGGTAGAACTCTGGGTTTTACTCGCCAGTGCACGAACCTCGTCCGCCACCACGGCGAAACCGCGCCCGGTCTCGCCCGCCCGCGCCGCTTCGATAGCCGCGTTCAGCGCCAGCAAATTGGTTTGCTCGGCAATCCCGTGAATCACTGTCAGCACGACTTCAATCTGCTCGCTCTGCTGCGCCAGTCGCTCGATGACTTTTGCCCCGGTATCGACCTGTCCGGCGAGCGCCTCGATCAGGCTGCCGACCTTGGCCGACGTGCGGGTGTTTTCATCGGTGGCCTGTCGAATGTCGACCACCTGCTTCAACGCCGCCTGCATGGCATGGCTTTCCGATTGCGCCTCATCAGCCATTTGCGACAGTGCGCGCAGACTTTCCGCCACTTCGTCGCGCTGCATCCCGGCCGCAGCATCCGCGCCGGCATTGCGCAGGGTCATCGCACCGATTTCCACACCCGTGCGCTGAGCCACGTCGCCCGCCTCGCGCACGATCGGCTGCAACTTATCCACAAAGCGATTGACCGCCGAGGCCATGTCGCCGATCTCATCCTTGCTGTTGATTTGCACACGCTTGGTCAGATCGCCCTCACCCGCTGCGAGATCATCCATCGCCACGTTGAGCATCTTCAGGCGATTGACCACACGATGACCCAAAACCACGGCCAACAACAGCAGCACACCCGCACCGACCAGCGCCAGGCCCATGCCGATCCGCCAGCGCAGAGTCGCGGCGGCGTCCTGCACGGTACTGGCAGTATTGGCTTTCATTTCTACCGCAGTCGATTGCGCCGATTGCAGGCGCGCGCGCATCGCGGTCGCACTGTCGGCTGCCGCGCCTTTGAGGCTGTCGCCAACCAACTGATCACTGCTGGCGATCAACGCCGAGAAGCGCTTATCCAGCGCCGCCAGATCGGTCTCTACGGACGCCGTGGAGACCCCCATCAACACCTTGCCGATTTCCACGCCATTGGGATTGATCGACGCCTCCAGGTAATAGACCGACGGATCGTGCTTCGCCGCATCCAGCACTTTATCCAGTGCACGCTCACCCTGGCCCTTTTCCAGCAAGGCCTTGTTGATCGGGTTTTCGCGATTGAGATAACGGGTCAGGTGCTGACCGGTCGCATCGTCGTACACAACGAACAGCACGCTGGGGTTGCGCTGGGCGCGCCGGGCGAATTCAGACAAGGTCGGTACATCGCTATCCCACATGGCGCGAGGTGCAACGGAAGCCAGCAATTGGGCCATGTCATTGGCCGAATCCTGCAGATCCTTTTCCAGTGTCGCGCGAAGTTGCGCCTGCTCTTCCTTCAAACGCGACGACAGACCCGCGGTCAGCCGCTGACGAGTGTTGGCGGACAAAGCATCAAGACTCGACGTGACTTCACGCCCTGCCTGCTCCAGTTCGCCGGAAAGTTTCTGGCTGTCAGCACCGAGCCGCACCGCCAGATCAGCTTCCAGCGCGGTGACCGTGCTCCGTGTCAGGGCGACGGCCACCAACACCTGCACCAAAAGGGCGATACCAAGGGTAACGAATACAGGCCGCAATAAACGGCTTTGTAACAGTGAGAGAACGGCCGACACTGTGAATACCTCTACGTCTGACGCCATTAATTTGATGGCACTCTTGTAGACAGAATCACAGCAAAGGTCATGCCGTCCAACAGGCATAAACGACAAAGGCCCCAATTAAGGGGCCTTTGTTTTTTACATCAACGACTTATCAAGCAAACGGATGGCGCAGAACGATGGTTTCGTTGCGATCCGGGCCCGTCGAAATAATGTCGATCGGCGCGCCGACCAACTCTTCGATGCGTTTGATGTAGTTACGCGCAGCCTGTGGCAGCTCTTCCAGGGTCTTGGCACCCAGGGTCGATTCGCTCCAGCCCGGCATTTGCTCGTACACCGGCTCAAGGCCAATGTAGCTATCAGCGTCAGTTGGTGCGTCGATCACTGCACCATCAGCGTTCTTGTAGCCAACGCAGATGTTGATGGTTTCCAGACCGTCCAGTACGTCCAGCTTGGTCAGGCACAGGCCCGAGATGCTGTTCACATCGATAGCGCGACGCAGGATGACGGCGTCGAACCAGCCGCAACGACGGGCACGACCGGTGGTTGCACCGAACTCGTGGCCACGCTTGGCCAGGAATGCGCCAACGTCGTCGAACAGTTCAGTCGGGAAAGGCCCCGAACCTACACGAGTGGTGTAAGCCTTGGTGATGCCGAGGATGTAGTCCAGGAACATCGGACCAACGCCCGAACCGGTGGCGATGCCGCCGGCCGTGGTGTTGGAGCTGGTGACGTACGGGTAGGTACCGTGGTCGATGTCCAGCAGCGAGCCTTGGGCGCCTTCGAACATGATGTCTTTGCCTGCGCGACGCAGGTCGTGCAGTTCGGCAGTGACGTCGAGCATCATCGGCTTGAGCAGCTCAGCGTATTCCATGCACTCGTCGAGAGTCTTCTGGAAGTCGATGGCCGGCTCTTTGTAGTAATTGACCAGTACGAAGTTGTGGTAATCCAGCAACTCGCCCAGCTTGGCGGCGAAACGCTCGCGGTGGAACAGGTCACCGATGCGCAGACCGCGACGTGCAACCTTGTCTTCGTAAGCCGGGCCGATGCCGCGACCGGTCGTACCGATCTTCAGCTCGCCACGGGCCTTCTCACGGGCCTGATCCAGCGCAACGTGGTAGGACAGGATCAGCGGGCAAGACGGGCTGATACGCAGGCGCTCGCGCACCGGCACGCCTTTCTCCTCCAGCTTGTTGATTTCCCGCATCAGAGCGTCAGGTGCAACCACCACGCCGTTACCGATCAGGCACTGCACGCCTTCGCGCAATACGCCCGACGGGATCAGGTGCAAGACGGTTTTTTCGCCGTCGATCACCAAGGTGTGACCAGCGTTGTGGCCACCCTGGTAGCGCACTACGGCGGCAGCATGTTCGGTCAGCAGATCAACGATCTTGCCTTTGCCCTCATCACCCCACTGGGTGCCCAGGACTACGACATTCTTACCCATAACACTTGTCCTCATTCGCGCAAACTTGGTGCCGGCGATGGCCGGCAGGAAAACTCAAGAAGCCAGTGGCGATACTTGCCAAAGCCCGTTCTGCTGAATCAATTGCCGGTCGCAGTCCGCATCACGGGCGGCGGCCAAAGGTTGTCCAGGCAACGCCTGAACAACACGCTGACCCTCACTGCGCAACTGGCAAACCTGCTGCCAGAGTGCCGCATCCGTACTGTCAGGCATCCAGATACCGCCAGACGGTAGCTCGATTTCAGCACGCCCCAGGGTCACCAGGGTTTTCAAATCGGTAGAGAAGCCGGTCGCCGGACGGGCGCGACCGAAGTCGGCGCCGATGTCGTCGTAACGACCGCCTTGAGCGATGGACTGGCCAACGCCCGGCACGAACACCGCGAACACCACACCGGTGTGGTAGTGGTAGCCGCGCAGCTCGCCCAGATCAAAGTACAGCGGCAACTGCGGGAATCGCGCCGACAGACGCTCGGCGATTGCCAGCAAATCTTCCAGTGCCGCCAGCACCGGCGCCGGCGCATTGGCCAAACGCTCACGGGCGGCGACCAGCACCTCGCGGCCACCACACAGGTCGACCAGCGCACGCAGCATGCCGGACAGATCGGCCGGCAAGCCTTCGGTCAACGTAATGACCTCGTCGATCGCCTTGCGTTGCAGCGCATCGAACAACTGCTGCTCAACTTCACCGGACAGGCCGGCGGCGCGCGCCAGACCACGGTAAATGCCGACATGGCCAAGGTCCATGTGCACATCCGGCACATCGGCCAGGTGCAGCATGGCCAGCATCAGGCTGATCACTTCAACGTCGCTGCTCGGGCTGGCGTCGCCGTACAACTCGGCACCCAACTGGATCGGGCTGCGAGAAGACGACAGTGCACGCGGCTGGGCATGCAGCACGCTACCGGCGTAGCACAGACGACTCGGGCCTTCGCGACGCAGGGTGTGTGCGTCGATGCGCGCCACTTGCGGCGTGATGTCGGCACGGAACCCCATCTGCCGGCCCGATTGCGGGTCGATGACCTTGAAGGTACGCAGATCCAGATCCTGGCCCGCGCCGGTCAGCAGGGATTCCAGGTACTCGATATGGGGGGTCACGACAAACTCGTAACCCCAGCTCTGGAACAGATCCAACACCTGACGACGCGCCACTTCAATGCGCGCAGCTTCCGGTGGCAGTACTTCTTCGATGCCATCTGGCAGCAGCCAGCGGTCTACCGTTGCCATTACGCCTTCCCCTTTGATCCGGGCGGCCAGCACTAGGGCGAGCCTTGAGTGAAGCAGAAAATGATCGGGCCATTCAAAACGCACGCGCATGAACGACGCAGCGAAAGGCCTGATACCGGCCTCGCCCATCACTTTCCTCGAAAAACTGTCGAGCTATTCAGCCCGATGTTCTGCAGCAAAAACAGCAATCAAACGTGCAGACGCAAAAAAGCCGGGAATTTCCCGGCTGCCGCATCATACACACGTTTTCCCAAAGGATCACCCCGCCCGAGGTTTTAGCCGCCGGGCGGAATGATTCAGGTCAACGTCGTATCAAGGCTTGGACTTTTCCAGGTAACGGAAAAAGTCGCTGCTTGGGTCGAGGACCATGACGTCGGATTTGTTCGCGAAGCTTTCACGGTAGGCACGCAGGCTACGATAGAAAGCGTAGAACTCCTGATCCTGACCGTAGGCCTTGGAGTAGATCGCAGCAGCCTGGGCATCACCGTCACCACGAACCTCTTCGGATTCACGATAGGCTTCAGCCAGCAGAACGCGGCGTTGACGATCGGCGTCGGCACGGATGCCTTCAGCCAGCTCGTTACCCTTGGCGCGGTGCTCGCGAGCTTCACGCTCACGCTCGGTGCTCATACGCTCGAACACGCTGCGGTTAACTTCTTTCGGCAGATCGATACCCTTGACCCGGACATCGACCACCTCGATACCCAGCTCTTTCTCGGCCATCGTGTTCAACGAAGCAGTGATATCAGCCATCAGCGCGTCGCGCTCACCGGATACCACTTCATGCAGGGTGCGTTTACCGAACTGGTCACGCAGGCCGGATTCCAGACGACGGGACAAACGCTCGTCGGCGATCTGCTTGAGGCCGGAAGTCGCGGTGTAGAAGCGCTCGGCATCTTTCACACGCCACTTGGCGTAAGCATCGACCATCACGGCTTTCTTTTCCAGGGTCAGGAAGCGCTGCGTCGGTGCATCCAGCGTCATCAGACGTGCGTCGAATTTACGCACCTGGTTAACGTAAGGCACTTTCACATGCAGACCTGGCTGAACATCGGCCTCTACCACACGACCGAATTGCAGCATAACCGCGCGCTCGGTCTGAGACACGATGTAGAAGCAGTTCCAGCCAACCAATACCACAACGACGCCAACGATCAGGGCGATCAGCGATTTATTGCTCATCAGCGGGTCTCCCTTGTACGCGACTGCGGCAGGTCAGTGACATGCGGCGTGACATCCGAGTTTTTACTGGCAGCAGCCGAACCGGCGACCGGCGCATTGCTACCCGAACCGCTCTGAATCATCTTGTCCAGCGGCAAATACAGCAGGTTGCTCTGGCCGTTCTTGTTACCAGTCACGAGCACCTTGCTGGTATTGCTGAAGATTTCCTGCATGGTGTCCAGGTACAGACGCTCACGGGTAACTTCAGGTGCCTTGCGGTATTCGGCGACCAGTTTAGTGAAGCGATCTGCCTCACCCTTGGCGCGAGAGACCGTTTCGTCGCGGTAACCGTTGGCATCCTCAAGGATACGCTGGGCCTGACCACGCGCCTCAGGCACGACGCCGTTGGCGTAGGTTTCCGCCTGGTTGCGCGAACGCTGTTCGTCTTCACGCGCGCGGATCACGTCATCGAAGGCTTCCTGCACTTCACGCGGGGCTGCCGCGTTCTGTACGTTCACCTGAGTCACGGTGATACCGGTGCGATAGGTATCGAGGAAGCGTTGCAGACGCTCCTTGATTTCGCTGGCCATCAACTCACGACCTTCGGTCAGCACCTGGTCCATGGCGGTCGAACCCACCACATGGCGCAGGGCGCTGTCGGTTGCATGCTGCAAGCTGATTTCAGGTTGATCGACGTTCAGCACGAAGTCCTGAAGGTTGCTGATCTTGTACTGCACGGTCAGCGGCACTTCGACGATGTTCTCGTCTTCGGTGAGCATTTGACCCTGCTTGGTATAGGCACGCTCACGCGTAACGTTTTCCATGTACTTTTTATCGATCGGCGGGAAATAGATGTTCAGACCCGGGCCAACGGTTTCGTAGTATTTGCCGAAGCGCAGCACGACGGCTTGCTCCTGCTCGTCGACTACGTAGACCGCGCTGTACAGCCAGACAGCCGCCAGCACGACCAGTCCGATGCCGAGCAGACCGCCGAAGCCGCCTCCACTCTTGCCCGAACCACCGCCGTCATCACCACGTTTCTTACCACCACCGAACAACCCGTTCAGGCTTTCCTGCAGCTTACGGAAGGCCTCGTCGAGATCTGGTGGCCCCTTGCGGTCGCCATTATTGCGGCGCTTGCCACCCCAAGGATCCTGATTGTTCGAGTTGCCACCCGGCTCATTCCAAGCCATAGCGCTCTCCATCTGATAAAGCAAAGACGCACCCACGGCGCGCCGACCAATGCTACAGAATGCCTGCCTTCACGGCACAACCGCTTTTTCAGGCTTTTATTGCAAAGTGTGTTGCTCGATGAACTCCATCGGCTGCAATCCTTCGCGGCTTACCAGTCGATTCAACTCGACCCGGGGCAAACGAACGGCCAGCAGACAGATGCCTTCTTCGTCGTGTTCTTCTTTCTGCACCGCACCGAGCTCAAAGAACTGCGCACGCAGTCGAGCGAATCGCTGCGGCAAGCGCAAGGTTCCCACAAACAAATCACTGCCGAGCAACTCGGCAATGGCTTGCTCAAGCAACTCCAGACCACTACCGTCCCGCGCCGACAACCAGACCCGCTGCGGTTTGCCATCGGCATCGCGCTGGATCTGCGGCTCAACACCCTCAAGCAGATCGAGTTTGTTGTATACCTCAAGGATCGGCAAGTCTTGCGCCCCGATCTCACCCAGCACCACCATCACCTGCTCGATCTGCAACATGCGATCCGGCTCGGCCGCATCGATCACATGCAACAGCAAATCAGAGTTGCTGGACTCTTCGAGCGTAGACCGAAATGCTTCGACCAGCTTGTGGGGCAAGTGACGTATGAAACCCACAGTGTCGGCCAGAACGATCGGCCCCAGGTCGTCCAGTTCCAGACGGCGCAAGGTCGGGTCCAGCGTGGCAAACAACTGATCAGCCGCGTACACGTCGGATTTCGTCACGTTATTGAAGAGCGTCGATTTACCGGCGTTGGTATACCCCACCAATGAGACGGTAGGAATATCCGCACGCGATCGGCCGCGTCGCGATTGCTCGCGCTGGCTGCGTACTTTTTCCAGGCGGCCCTTGATCTGTCGCAGGCGAACCCGCAGCAGACGGCGGTCGGTTTCCAGCTGGGTTTCACCCGGACCACGCATGCCGATACCACCACCTTGACGCTCAAGGTGAGTCCAGCCACGAACCAGCCGGGTGCTCATGTGGTCAAGCTGGGCCAGTTCGACCTGGAGCTTGCCCTCATGGGTACGGGCGCGTTGGGCGAAAATATCGAGAATCAAACCGGTGCGGTCGATCACGCGACACTCGAAAACACGTTCGAGGTTACGTTCCTGACTGGGCGTGAGAATGTGATTGAAAATCACCAGATCGGCCTTCTCGGCATGGACCAGGTCGCGTAGCTCCTCGACCTTGCCGCTGCCAATCAGGAATTTGGCGGTTGGCCGATGACGCGGCACGTTAAAAAACGCAACGGTCTCGGCGCCCGCCGAATTAGCCAGTTCCTGAAACTCCTGCGGATCTTCGCGCGCCTCAGGGTCCTGTCCATCCAAGTGAACGAGGATGACTCGCTCACCACCACCGTGGCGCTCAAAGAACAAAGGAGACTCCTATCAGGCGTTACCCGGAGCTGGATCAGCGTCGCCTTGTTCGTTTTCGGTTGCGCTAGGCAGACGAATTGGACGAACCGGCACTACTGTCGAGATAGCGTGTTTGTAGACCATCTGGCTGACGGTGTTTTTCAGCAGGATCACGAACTGGTCGAACGACTCGATCGTGCCTTGCAGTTTGATACCGTTGACCAGGTAGATGGAAACCCCAACTTTCTCTTTACGTAAAGTATTCAGGTAAGGGTCTTGTAGCGAATGCCCTTTTGACATGTGCCGCACTCCTTTAAGGATTCAATAATAAAAAATAGGTAATTCAGATGGCTTTGGCCGCCACACCCCCAAGGATAGACGGCAATTGCAAGGACTCAGCTCAATATGGAGATGGTCCCAAGGTATTTCAAGGCGCGTGGCAGATTGTCGCAATCAAGACTGTCCAGCCAGTGTAAATCTTCCCAACTGCGCAGCCAGGTGAACTGGCGCTTGGCCAATTGGCGCGTGGCGATGACACCGCGCTCCTGCATTTCGGCCAACGTCAGCTTGCCATCCAGATAATCCCAGACTTGGCGATAGCCTACCGCACGTATAGACGGCAACCCTGAATGCAGGTCACTTCTTTTACGCAGGGCTACGACCTCGTCGATGAACCCCTGTTCCAGCATATTTGTGAATCTTTGTTTAATACGCTCATGCAATACCTGGCGATTTGCCGGGGCAATGGCCAAGTTTGCGACAGTATAGGGCAATTGTTGCTGGCCAGAAGCTGATGCTTCAGTACTTTGCACAGATTGTTGCTGGCGAAGGGCAGTCATGCTCTGACCGCTGACCCGATAAACTTCCAGCGCCCGACTCAAGCGTTGCGGATCGTTCGGATGAATACGCGCTGCAGACACCGGATCGATGACCGCCAATTGATCGTGCAGGGCTTGCCAGCCAAGGCGTGCAGCCTCTTCTTCGATTTGCGCACGCACCTCGGGATCGGCGGCCGGCATATCGGCCAGACCTTCGACCAAAGCCTTGTAATAGAGCATTGTGCCGCCGACCAGCAGCGGAATTTTCCCGCGGGAGGTGATCTCTGCCATCGCTTGCAGGGCATCGCGACGGAAATCCGCAGCCGAATAGGCTTCAGCCGGGTCGAGAATGTCGATCAAACGATGCGGAAATTCAGCCAGCTGCTCTTTCGAGGGTTTGGCCGTGCCAATGTCCATGCCTCGATAGACCAGCGCGGAATCGACGCTGATCAGCTCGCACGGCAGCACTTTGGTCAGTTCGATGGCCAGGTCGGTCTTGCCCGCAGCGGTCGGGCCCATCAGGAAAATCGCTGGAGGAAGCTGCTTCATCAACGACCGCGCAAGAACAGTTTGTCCAGATCGTCCAGACCCAATTGGGTCCAGGTCGGCCGGCCATGATTACATTGACCGCTGCGCTCAGTGTTTTCCATGTCACGCAGCAGGCCGTTCATTTCGGGCAAGGCCAGGCGCCGGTTGGCGCGGATCGCGCCGTGGCAGGCCATGGTGCCGAGCAGTTCGTTCAGGTGCGCCTGAATCCGGTCGCTGGTGCCGTATTCCATCAGGTCCGACAGCACATCGCCGACCAAACGGTTGGCTTCAGCCTGCTTCAGCAAGGCCGGAATCTGCCGAATCGCCAGCGTCTCCGGGCCCAGGCGCTGCAATTCAAAACCCAAACGCTGGAACCACGCTGCGTGCTCTTCGGCGCAGTCGGCCTCGCGCTGACTGACCGCCAGCGACTCCGGCACCAGCAACGGCTGGCCGCTGAGGCCTTCGCTGGCCATGGCGATCTTAAGGCGCTCGTACATGATCCGCTCGTGAGCGGCATGCATGTCCACCAGTACCAGGCCTTGGGCGTTCTCGGACAAGATATAGATACCCTTGAGCTGCGCCAGCGCGTAACCGAGCGGTGGAATGTCTTCCTGTCCAGCGGGTAGCGCGTTGGCATTCGCTTCAGGCAGCGGCGCAAAAAACTCCCGGTAGGCGGCCTGAGCCTCGGCGGCCGGCGGCATCGCAGATTGCGGACGTGGCGTGTATTGATACTGATAAGCGCCGCCAGCGCTGGCGCCAGAGGAGGCATTGAGCGTCGGTTGCGCCTGCGGTTGCTCAAGCAGCGCATTGGCCGCCAGGCGCATTTCGCCCTGAGGTCCGAATTCACCGGCATCAAGGCCGCTTGGCCTGACGATGGCAGTGGTGACGGCGCCGGCAAGTTGGTCTTCCGGGCGCACATCGCCCAAAGCACGGTGCAGCGTGCCGTAGAGGAAGTCATGCACCATGCGTCCATCACGGAAACGCACTTCGTGCTTGGTCGGGTGCACGTTGACGTCCACTGCCGCCGGATCGACCTCGAAAAACAGCGCAAAGGTCGGATGACGGCCGTTGAACAGCACATCGCGATACGCCTGACGCACCGCGTGGGCCACCAGTTTGTCGCGCACCGCGCGACCATTCACGAAGAAATACTGCAAATCTGCCTGACTACGGTTGAAGGTCGGCAAACCGACCCAGCCCCACAGGTGCAAACCGTTGCGTTCGATCTCTATCGGCAACGCCTGTTCAAGAAAACCAGAACCACAGATGGCCGCCACACGTCGTGCGCGGGCCGCGTCATCATGGGCTTCGTGCAGGCTGAGAATGGTCTTGCCGTTGTGGCGCAGATGGAAAGCCACGTCGAAACGCGCCAGCGCCAGGCGCTTGATCACCTCTTGCAGATGATCGAATTCGGTTTTTTCGGTCTTGAGAAATTTACGCCGCGCAGGGGTATTGAAGAACAGGTCACGCACTTCCACCGACGTACCGACCGGGTGTGCCGCTGGCTGAACCCGAGGCGCCATGTCCCGGCCTTCGGTTTCGACCTGCCAGGCCTGATCGGCATCACGGGTGCGCGAGGTCAGGGTCAGACGCGCGACAGAGCTGATCGATGCCAGTGCCTCACCGCGAAAACCCAGACTCATGACCTGTTCGAGGTCTTCGAGATTACGGATCTTGCTGGTGGCGTGACGGGCCAGAGCCAACGGCAGATCATCGGCAGAAATACCGTTGCCATCATCACGCACTCGCAGCAGTTTGACGCCGCCCTGCTCGACATCGACGTCGATGCGTTTGGCACCAGAATCGAGGCTGTTTTCCAACAGTTCCTTAATGACCGAAGCCGGACGCTCAACCACCTCACCGGCGGCGATCTGGTTCGCCAGCCGTGGACTGAGCAGTTCGATGCGGGCTGCGCTCAGCTCCTGATTCATTCTTTGGACGCCAGTTCGGTGCCAGGAATGGTCAAGTGCTGACCAACCTTCAGTTCATCGCTTTTCAAATTGTTGACATTGCGCAACGTGACTGGCGACACCTGATAACGCACGGCGATCATGGAGAGCGTTTCACCCGGGCTTACCCGGTGATCCCGAGGTCCCTTGGCGATTTTCCCCGAATCACGCAGCCAGGCAATGTAAGTTCCCGGCGGTGGATTCTGCTGGAAGAACTGGCGCACGCCACTGCTGATCGACCGTGCCAGCGCCTGTTGGTGGCTCGATGCAGCAAGCTTCGAGGCTTCCTTGGCATTGGAGATGAAGCCGGTTTCAACCAAAATCGACGGAATGTCCGGCGACTTCAACACCATAAAACCGGCCTGCTCGACGCGCTGTTTGTGCAACGGCGTAACCCGGCCGATGTTGGTCAGGACTTTCTGGCCGACGTTGAGGCTGGAGGTCAGCGACGCGGTCATCGACAGATCGAGCAGCACGCCTGCCAGCATGCGGTCCTTGTCGTCGAGGCTGACGTTACCGGCACCACCGATCAGGTCGGAACGGTTTTCGCTGTCGGCCAGCCAACGGGCGGTCTCCGACGTAGCACCGCGATCAGACAGGGCAAACACCGAAGCACCAAAGGCTGCCGCGGAGGGCGCAGCGTCGGCGTGGATCGAAACGAACAGGTCGGCGCCCTTCTTGCGGGCGATTTCGGTACGACCACGTAACGGGATGAAATAGTCGCCGGTGCGGGTCAATTCGGCACGGAAGCCTTTCATCCCGTTGACCTGACGCTGCAATTCGCGAGCAATCTGCAACACCACGTCTTTCTCACGCTGACCGCGCGAGCCGGATGCTCCCGGGTCTTCGCCGCCATGGCCGGCATCGATCACCACAATGATGTCGAGCTTGCCAGCCGGGGCTGGCGGCAACTTGATTTCGGGCTTTGTCGGGGTGACTGGCACCGCCGGTACGGTGGCCACCGATGGCGTTGGCGCAGGCGGCGGCGCGGCGTCGGCCGGGTTATCGAACAAGTCGACCACCAGACGGTTGCCATACTGCGCATTCGGCGCCAGCGAGAAGCTTTTCGGGGTGACGGCTTTCTTCAGGTCGACGACCACTCGCAGGTCGGTCGGCGTACGCTGGGCCGAGCGTATCGCCGTGATCGGCGTGTTTGCAGTCTGTACATTCAAAGGCGCCCCCAAGGTGGCGCCATTGATGTCGATTACCAACCGGTCCGGAGCGGTCAGGGTGAAGACACTGTGCTGCACCGGGCCGCTCAGGTCGAAAACCAATCGCGTGTTGTCCGGCGCCCGCCACAGGCGCACGCTGTTGACCTTTGAGTCGGCCAAAGCGTTGACGGTTACTGCCATCAACAACAGTCCAGCGGCAGCCACCAACGCGCGAAAGCGCATACCTAACCCCATCATTTAATTGGATTCCAATGCCAAAGCGGCACACCAGGCCTCGCCACGCGAGCCTTGGGATGAAATTTTCAGCGAACGCCCGCTGTCTTGCGGGCTAATGGTAATGGTCAGGTCCGGCTTTGGCAAAAAGCCTGCACCTTTATCGGGCCACTCGATCAGGCACAGGGCATCGTCCTCGAAGTAATCACGAATACCGAGGAACTCCAGCTCTTCCGGATCGACCAGTCGATACAAGTCGAAGTGGAAGGCGCGGATTTCGCCCATCTCATAAGGCTCGACCAACGTGAAGGTCGGACTTTTTACCGCCCCGACATGCCCCAACCCACGAATAATCCCCCGGGACAGGGTCGTTTTGCCCATGCCCAGGTTGCCCTCAAGAAAAATCAGGCCATGGCCTTGGGTAACGCGGGCGATCCGTGCGCCAAAGTCGCTCATGGCCTGTTCATCGGCCAGGTACAGGGTTACTTCAGACACGGTGCAAGCTCCTCCAACAACTGACGAATGGCTGGAATCAGATCACTGGCCGCCAGCCCACGGCCGCATTTTCCTTGTTGCGCCCCGGCGTTGGCGTGCAGCCAGACCGCCAGGCACGCGGCATCGAAACCGTCCATGCCTTGTGCCAGCAACGCGCCGGTCAAACCTGCCAGCACATCGCCGAGCCCGGCAGTGGCCATGGCCGGATGCCCCTGGTGACACAACGCCAGACGACC
Source organism: Pseudomonas sp. EA_65y_Pfl2_P74 (assembly GCF_963970575.1). Taxonomy (NCBI): domain Bacteria; kingdom Pseudomonadati; phylum Pseudomonadota; class Gammaproteobacteria; order Pseudomonadales; family Pseudomonadaceae; genus Pseudomonas; species Pseudomonas sp. EA_65y_Pfl2_P74. Next base: position 20,135 of record NZ_CAXAOQ010000007.1, on the reverse strand, counting down.
ATCGGGGTGCGCGATCAGGCTGCCAGCACCTTTGAGCACCACCACTGCGGTGTATTTTTTGCTCAATGCCAGCGCTGCGGCGGGGCGGTCGGCCTGCACTTGAGCGGTGCTGATCCCCAGCAAACGTGCCGCTTCGCCGGGATGCGGAGTGATCACGCAATCCTTGGGCAGACTGACGAAACCGCTCGCCAGCAGATTCAGCGCGTCCGCATCCCATACTTGCGGTAACGGCGCATTGGCGGCGGCTGACAATAACGCCCGGCCCCAACTCGCCTGTCCAAGCCCCGGCCCTACGACCAGCGTCGACACCTTCTCCAGCAAGCCCATCAACTGGTTGGCCGAAGAAACGCCGAGCGCCATGACTTCAGGAACGCGGGTCAGCGCCGCCGGCACATGCTCAGGGCGCGTTGCCAACGACACCATACCCGTACCGCTGCGCAGAGCGCTTTCACTGCTGAGCAGAATCGCCCCGCCAAAGCCATGATCGCCGCCAACCAACAGCAAATGACCGAAGCAACCCTTATGAGATGTCGGCTCGCGAGGGCCCAATAGCGCAAGATTAGCTACGTTGAGGCGCCGGGCACGGACAGCAATGTCACTGTAGATTTCAGCCGGGGCCTGCAGATCATTGAACACCCACTTGCCGACATGATCCGCCGCGTCGCCCGTGAACACCCCCACTTTCAAGCCTATAAACGTCACCGTGAGATCGGCACGCACGGCAACACCCAGCACTCGCCCGGTATCCGCGCACAATCCCGAAGGAATATCGACCGCCGTTACAGGCAAGCCGCTGGCGTTGATCGCATTGATGGCAGAGGCATAAGGCTCACGCACTTCGCCACTCAACCCCGTGCCCAGCAAGGCATCGACAACCACACCGCGCAACTCGGACCGGGCACTCCAGCCCCGCACAACGACACTCTCGGCCAAAGCCTCGGCGTGCGCCTGTGCTGCGTCACCCTGCAAGCGTTGCGGGTCGCCGACCGCCAACACCTGCACCGTCCAACCGGCCCGACGCGCCAAGGCAGCGACCAGATAACCGTCGCCGGCGTTGTTGCCATGGCCGCAAAGCACGGTCAGCTCGCTGGCGGTGGGCCACTGCCGAACCAGCGAACGCCAGGTCGCCTGCGCCGCGCGCTGCATCAATTCGAAGCCCGGTGTGCCGGCAGCCATGAGCCGTGCATCGAGTTCGCGCACCTGTGCGGCGCCGTACAGCGCGTCGGGTAATTCATCTTTCGTGTGCGGCATGCGTCTTCGGGCTCCGATGTCTGGCAGAATTATACGCACCTCAGCTCCGGTTTCTCTCGCCTCATGTCCGCCATTACTACAGACCTGCCCGCCCTCGCCCGATCCATCAAGGAATGGGGCCGCGAGCTGGGCTTCCAGCAAGTCGGCATCAGCGGCCTGAACCTGGCCGAGCATGAGCAGCACCTGCAGCGCTGGCTCGAAGCCGGCTACCACGGCGAAATGGACTACATGGGCGCCCATGGCAGCAAACGCTCGCACCCCGAAGAGCTGGTGCCGGGCACATTGCGCGTGGTGTCACTGCGCATGGACTATCTGCCCGGCGACACAAAAATGGCGCAAATGCTGGCGCAACCGGAAAAAGCCTACGTGTCGCGTTATGCCTTGGGCCGCGATTACCACAAATTGATCCGTAAACGCGTGCAACAATTGGCCGACAAGATTCAATCCGAGATTGGCCCGTTCGGTTTCCGCGCGTTTGTCGACAGTGCCCCGGTGCTGGAGAAAGCCATCGCCGAACAGGCCGGGCTGGGCTGGATCGGTAAAAACACCCTGGTGCTGAATCGCAAGGCCGGCAGCTTTTTCTTCTTGAGCGAACTGTTCGTCGATCTGCCATTACCGGTAGATGAACCGCACAGCACCGAACACTGCGGGCGCTGCACCGCGTGCCTCGATATCTGTCCGACCAATGCCTTCGTCGGCCCCTACGTGCTGGACGCGCGACGTTGTATTTCCTACCTGACCATCGAACTGAAAAGCGCCATCCCCGAAGACCTGCGCCCGCTGATCGGCAATCGCGTATTTGGCTGTGATGACTGCCAGATCGTTTGCCCGTGGAACCGTTTCGCCAAGCCCTCCGGGGAAAGCGATTTCAAGCCAAGGCACAACCTCGACAACGCCGAATTGGCCGAGCTGTTTTTGTGGGATGAAGAGAAGTTCTTGAGCAGCACTGAAGGTTCGCCGTTGCGGCGAGCGGGCTATGAGCGCTGGTTGCGGAATCTGGCCGTGGGGCTGGGCAATGCGCCCTCAACGATTGCGGTGCTGGAAGCGTTGAAGGCGCGACGGGATTATCCGTCAGAGTTGGTCAGAGAGCATGTGGCGTGGGCGCTGGAACAGCATGCCCGACCTGTGCACGCAGAACCGGCCAGTAAAGTGCTCAAATCCTGGCCGGGACATTGAGGCTCTCGGCTCATGCTGAACACTGCCTCGCCGCGTTATTTATGTTTATTTTTTTTCTTTGTAGTGCCCACCCATCTGTTTGATGATGACAATCCTGTCCTTCGCATTTTCAGTGAGATACACGCGATCACCCTTTGACAAATAAAGATGCATCAACCTGGACGATGAACTGGATGGCCCCTTCAATGGCGTGTATTCGGCGTGAAGGAGCGCGGCAGCGGAGGTCGGAGAGTTACCCTCCTCAATGAGCTGAATGAATAACTTAACCCTGGTCTCAGAGGCATTCCGCGCCTCTATATTAAGAAAATTCATCTTGTCTTTAGGCCTGACCACTGTCCATTTCTGTTCGACCTCGTCCTCAACCCGTGCGGTGGCTTTCGCAGACTGGGCTTTTGCCGCAGCCTTGGCGCCTTTTCCTTTGGCAAACGCTTTGGCCGCTTTACCCGCGCCTCGTGAACTAAGCCCTGACTGAAAGGCTGAAGCCAGCTTCCTGCCCGCGTTGACAGCAGCCTTGGCTCCGGCCGCCAGACCGGTACCCAGCGAAGCCAAGCCTAGCCCAGCACTGATCCAGCCCAATGCCTCTCCTGCCGAAGAATCCGGTGCATAGTGATTGACCAATTCGCTGGCAATACCCGCCAAGCCTGAAGCAACGGCCAGCCCCAATGCCGCCGCCGCCCATGGCGTCGCGGCCCCCATCGTCAGCACACTGGCAACAATCCCGAGCACACTGAGTCCGATGCCCAGAATCGATTGCCAGGAGATATGCCCGGTAGGATCAACACGATTGACGGGGTCGCCCAGGCAATAAGCGTAGGCATTCAATCCGCCCTCACCGAATGGACTCATGTTGTCGGGGGCGAGGAACCGCATCAATGTCGGGCTATAAGCCCTGTAGCCATTGCCCAATAGATACAGCCCGGTTACCGGATCCAACTGCTCGCCGTTGAACCCCGCCAGACTGAACAAACCACCCTCGGCGGGACGATGCCCGTAAGGGCTGTAAGTGCAATCAGTCAGTTGTTCTTCACCCAGTGCTGCCAACACACTTTGCTGCTGATCGGTGCCGAACAACTGCGCGCCGGCCTTCAATCCGAGTTGTTGCTGGCCCACGAGCAATCCACCGTGACGCAGGACACTGGATGAATTTTCACCGCTGACTTCATTGGCGACCCGGCCTTCGTGGTAATAACGCTGGGCAGTGGTGGTATTGGGTTGCGACAGTTCAACCAGGTGGTCAAAACCGTCGTAATGGTAGCCGCGAATAACCGAACCTGCGGCGCTGGTCAGTTGTTCCAGACGCCCGAACGCGTCATAGGCCAGGGTTCGCGCCTGATCATCCTTGATCATCCTGCCGTTGGCGTCGTATTCCAGGGTCACGGCCGATGGATAGTCGACATGAGAATGTTTGACTGCGCTGAGTTGTACTGGGTCCGGATTGTCGTAACTGAAGGTGGTCAGGTTCACACCCAGAGGGAACCGCGTCTGTACGGTGAGAAGATTATCAAGCGCATCGAATGTGAACGTCTGCTGAGCAATTTCTTTGCCGTACGGGTCCCGGGGCTTTAGGGGGCCGGCACAGTCGTACTGGATCAGGCGCCCACGCACATCGTAGACAAATTGCTCATCGCGCAACACTTGCGTGCCACGCCTGGACACTTTCTGCGCCAGTTTGCCGGCGAGCGTATAAGTAGACGCCAGCGTCTGGTCGGGCTGGCCCTTCACCTGGAAAGTACGGCAGATTTCACGACCGATATCATCATAGGTAAACCGAGTGATCATTTGACGTTTGATCGACGTCTCTTCGGTCTTCGTCCATTCCAGCATCCCCGTCTGGATGTTGTAGTGGAATTCGGTTTTCAGCGAACCCTGCAAGGTTGATAACAAGCGGCCATGGTCATCGTATTCGGATCTGCGTTCGGATCCGAGTACATCGATGCAGGTGATCGGTCGCCCCTCCAGGGAATAGGTAAAGGAGGTTGCTTTGCTGATAGCGCCGTAGGTCGTCGTTTCGGATTTGACGCGCCCGGAAGGGTAATACGTAAAACGACGCTCTCTGCCATTTTCGATACAGGTCAAGGGATGGCCGTTGACGGGGTCGTAAGTCAGGGTCGTGAGCAATGCCCCCGCCTTGCGCTCAGTCAGTAAACCGCCCCTATGGCGCAAATACGTGAATTCGATTTTCTTGCCGTCAGCGCTCTTGTACCACTGCGGCTGGCTGAAACCTGCTTCATAACCGGCCTCGGACTTGCGGCCGCCTACTGTACTTTGCGTCAGGCGATTCAATCCGTCATAGGTTTGCCGGCCCAACACTTTGCCATCGACCTGAATGCCGACCGGCAGCGCTTCGTCACTGTGATCGGCGTAGTCGGTGACCACCTCGCTGGCGTCGGGCAGGACACTGCGAATCATCCGGTCAAAAACGTCGTACTCATATCGAGTGGTATTGCCGGCCGGATCGGTCTGGCTGGTTGTACGCCCGAATCCGTCATAGGTGTAATCGGTTTTGCCAAGACTCTTGTGCTTCAGATTGAAGCTCTCGACCCTCAGGGGTTTACCAAACTCGTTGATGAGGGTAACGGTCTTGCCCATCCCCTGAAGCCAATTCGTTTGCTGGCGAAGGACCGGATCGGCCTCGCTATGTTCGACACGCCCATCGGCATGGAACGTCTTGCAGACCTGGCCCCAGTTATCGAATTCGTAGCGGGTGATCAACGGATAAGGCTTGCCATCGCGCCAATCGGTCAGCGTCACTTCTACCTTGTGACCCGCCGAATCATGACGGGCGCAATAAAGAGTACGAGACGCAATGAGCCCATCCTCGTCCGGACGGTCGCAGTCCTTTTCCTGAACGGCGATCACTCGTTCCAGGCCATCATAGGTCACTCTTTGTTCGCCGCCGGCGGGATCCGTGGTGACCATCGTGGCCGGTTGTTGTTTGCTGGCGGCCAAAAAGGCCCACCTGGTAGCGGCCGCGTACGGGGTGCCGGGGGCAACCGTTTTGCACACTGCTCGGCCGATCGCGTCGTACTCATGTTCGATACGCTCGCCATCGATACCGACTTCTGACACCTGTAGCCCAGTGAGCGTCGAGAGCACGGCCTCACTGGTCTGCAGCGAGCCATCGAAGCCCTGCGTGCTGGACGTCACCCGCAGCCTGATACCTTCAAGCTCATAGGAGAATTGCGTGCAGGTCTTTTTATCGTTACGGGTAATGCTTTGCTGTTTCATGGCCCCGTGCTTGAGCGGGTCCTTTGGCGTATTCAGGTAACTCCTTTGGGTTTTCGAACGCAGGATCTCAACCCCCTCCACGCGCTCGAAATAACGCTCTTCAACCGGAAAGACAGATGCCAGTTCTGCGCCTTCCAGCGCAGGATGCAACGCATAGTCGTAGTACGTGACAGACGAGGCGCCACTCGCGGCCGCAGCGCTGACCGTTCTCTTTTTCTGGAACCTGGTGAAACCCAGCGGATCCTCCGGGCAGTTGTCCCCACCGCTTGCAGGATAATACTCCGACAAAGTCGTCACCCCACTCGGCTCGACATGTTTGAGCAGGTTGCCTTCGCCGTCGAACTCGGTGACGGTGGTTTCCTCGCGCTTCTGTTGGGTGCGCCGATCGAAATAAGTCACCGTCTGAACTTTCGGCATGCGGAACTGAGCCGGTTGCTCATTGAACAGTTTGGTAACCGAACAGTGATACTCGGTGGCGATTGTGGTCTGGGCATTGCCACATGTCGTGACCTCTGCGACCAGCAAATGGAATTTGTTGTAGGTGCGGTTAATCCGGGTGTGCACCTTGCCATTGACCACTAATTTCTCGTCCGAGGTATAGACGTAGTGGTCGGGCGCCAGGTAGAGAGGATCTATGTCATTGTCCCTGGCCGGGATGAGGCCCTGCCCGAGAAAGTTATGGTTGGAATACGTATATACCTTGCAAAGCCTGGGTTGGCGCCGGCCTGGGTAAATATCGTGAGCGATGACAAACGGAAGTGTTCGCTGCACGCCACTTACGAAGCGGTGACCTTGACGCTTGTAGCGAATGATTTCTACGCCGCGCAATGGATTGACGACGCGGCACAGATAGCTGGCCTCATCAATGACTTCATATTCCAGATCCCAACCTTTGCCGAGCGGAAGTTCGATTGCCGTTACCCGACTATTTTTCAGGATCAGGTTGTAGTCGGAACTGGACGAGGTATCGGGATGCCGGGTCAATGTCACCTGACCGGCCTTGCGCGTAACTCTCAACAGGCATCTCTTGGCGTCACAGACTTCGGTCAACATGGCAAACTGATTGAACGTCTCATGCTTGAGCGTGATGCTCACACCGTTCGCCGCGACAATTTTTTCTGCTACCGCGATATGAGTGCCGGCCTGAACTTTAAGCAGTTCACGCCGACCATCGCGGTATCGAACTTCATAGCGCCCTGCCCCGGTCACCAGTACCCTGGCAGTTTGCAGTTTCATTTCCTTGAACTTCAGGCCCGCAGATGTCTCGACAGCCTTGTAGCGCTCGCCGTTGGACAGCGTCATGACTTTGCTGCGCACGTCATACTGAGTCATGGTCAACGACCAGCCGAGGCCGAAACCGGCATCCACCTGATTGAGCGGGTTGAAACCCAGTGAAAGTGCAACCTCAGGGCCATTGAGATCCGCCGAACACAACTTGCCTAACGAAAAGGCGCACGTATACATGCCCGTGCGGGGGTCAACGCCTCCGGAAACAAACTCACCAAAGTTGAAAGCATTCGAGTGAACGGCGGAGGATGAATTACTTTTCATTGAAAACGTCCTTTATTTCCAGATTCAGATATTGGCCAGTCAGGTTGGCCAGCGAAAACTCGCTGGCCATGTATCGAAATCAGACAAGCTGTTTCATTGACCGCTTGGACTCACCCAGAACAAAAGTACGTTGTTCTTTATCACCATCAATACTAAGCCTGTGCTCCGAACCGAACTCATCGACCACTGCAAACTCGAATGCGCTTTCATTCTCCCGCGCCACTTGCAGGTCCGCGGAAACATACTGAACAAGCGTCAATTGTCCAGGCACTTTGTTAATCGGGACGGTTATGTAGCCGAGCGGGCTGCGAAACGTTGTTTTCAGCCCATAAATCGGCGCCATGTAACCATAAAAACATCTGCGACCATCCTGTGTGTCGGGAATATTGCCGGACACATAAACCTGCACCGCATTTTCGGAATCATAAGGGTCAAGTTTCACCTCACTGCTATACCAGTCAAGGAGGTGAATCTGCCGGCCCTCTGCTTGCAGAGCAATATGATAATGCTGGACCCAGTCATATTGGGCACGCTGCTGTTTCTCATCATATTTACTCAATGAAAAACTACTCAGCGGATACTCTTTAGGCGGAATCGCCTCCAGCGTCACACTGCTGTCAAAGCCGACTCCATTGCTTCGCAATACCACTGAGTCCATGACGATTTCGGCAGCGACTTCCATGATTCCAGGCCTGGAGGCGGAAACCCAAAACTCAAGAATTTGTACAGGATCAGAAACGTCACTTTTGCGATTGTCATTAACACGCGGAACTTCTATAGCCCGCGGTGCCCCACCCGACATTTCATGGGCATACCGATTTTCCTGCACGGATACGCTCCAGTCACCTTCAAGAGGTCGAGCGCCGTTATAGGCAATCAGCCGCAGTGTTTGTAATGCAGGATGCCCATACAGTGACGCGCCGTCTCCATTGTTATCGACACCGTGTAAAAGCACCAATACGCGTACTTGCATGCGACCGTTGGCGTAAAGAATCTTATGTTGACCAGACCTTGTGGAGTCGGTTTTCACCTCGATACGGGAAATATTAAGCTGCTCATCAAACATTCAATAACACCTTGGCTAATTAATAAGTTTCGCCTCCATCAGGACGCGCCGAGGCATTGAGACACGGCACTAAAAACAATAAAAGACAGGACATTCGACAAATTAAAACCACGGAAACACCTGAACATAGAAACCAACAACACACATAAATTCTAAAACATTCTAAAAATCCGGATCTCCTGTCACCCGATTTGAAATCAATCCTGCCAACCCTTTAATTCCGGCCTTGCCAGAGGTTCCTCCCCTCCTGACCACGGCAAAATCAAAAGCAGAAGGGGAGCCAGCGCGTTATTTATATTTATCAGGCTATGTTAGACCGGCAAGAAAACAGTTACTTCCCCCCACATTCAGTCACTCTCTGAGCCCGTCGAAAATCCACTCTCTGAGGATTCACTGTCAGACTCTACATCCGACAGTGGCTCTTCCATTTCAATTTCAATTTTCCGGTCCATGCTGGCGTTTTCCAGATACTCGGTAATCCGCTGCCTCGACGCGTCACTCAAGGGATTATTCACCAGACCAACGAATAAATTCTGTGTATCCGGGATATCGAACAGCTCATCCCCCACCTCTGAAATATTATTATTCTGCAACGCCAACACCTCGAGTTCTTTCAGCGAATCTATTCCTGAAGGAACGCTGGAAAGATTGGCGTCATACAGCATCAATTCCGTTAAATCCGGCATGAAGCCTACAGGTGGAGCAACTGTCAGAGGATTGCGTGCCAGGTTCAACAATGTAAGCGTTTCCATTCTTGCCAGCCCTTCAGCCGTCATATCAGAAAGTCTAAGCGAGCAACTATCCAACGTGAGTTGCAGCAGTTCACGCATTTGAAAGATCCCTGACGGGAATTCCTGCATCTCTACACCAGTCACCTTCAAGTATTTAACATTGGGAAAACTGTCAAGAAACGCGCCTATCCGTGCGCCTGGTTTTTCTGCGGTCAATATTAACTCTGTTACATATTCAAACCTGGCAGACAGCCTTGGTAGCTCACCGGAAAAATCGACGCTGGAAGAAAAATGATAGTCACCGTACCCCCATCTCGAAACGGACTTGCGCCGCCAGATATCTTGCAGCTTTGCGCTGAATTGCTCGCGAGCCTGACGTTGCTCCGCGGGGGTTGGCGCTCTCCCCTGTCCCGACGAATCCGCATGAGGTGACGGCTTATCGGCACTCCATATCGACAATTCACTGCACAACGTCGCGAACTCTTTTTCCAGCCTCATCATTACGCCGGCCAGATCACTCTTTAAACGCTCGTTGATAAACGTCGTCACCTCCTCACCCGAAAGCTGCGGATAAAGATCATGTACGCGGTCAACAACGGTCTTTGCCGATGTCGGATTGTTATCGGCGCCGCCTCGCAGCTTCCACGCTTGCCTGTATTGCGCGGTGGCAGAGTCGACCGTCATTGGAATCGGCGCCAGCCCCAGCAGTTCGCTCACAGCCTGGCGCGATGGCAACGGCTGTGCACGAATCAATCGCTGCAGCGTTTGCCCTCCTCCCTCCGCCACACCGAAGGCCTGACGCTGTACGGGCAGTAACAGGAACCAGACAGCCGAATACAGATCGCTCATGCCTTTGGACGATGAACCCTCGGGGCTGCTGATGACATACCCGGCGTCCTGCTGGACCAGAACGTGATGGAACGAAGTCAGCACATCGCCGATAGCCGTCAAGACCTTCCCGTCAAACACATCCTGACGAATCTCGATACGGACATCTCGCGGCCACTGCGCAAGGCGTCCGATCATATGCAACGCCAGTCGGTCACTGTCCGGACTGGATACCGAATCCAGATAAATCCCTTCACAGGCTCTTGCGAGACGAACATCGCGCAGCACCAACAGCGCCTCTTCTGCCATTTGCCGTGGCATTCCCGGTTGGTTATGCATATGCAGACGCTCGGCGGCACTTGCATCGCGCCACAAGGCCTCGGCTGCCGCTTTGGGCAAGTCAGGAAAAATCCGCCGCATCTGCAACGTGTTTTCATCACAGTCAAGTTCGAACGCACGCTCATGATTCTGAAAGAGCGCGGCGCGGTCGCGCTGGGCAATGCTTGCGCCAGGCTCGCCTTCGCGCAACTGCAGCAGAGCCTGCAACTGCGGATCGACCTGGGCGCGCACTAGCGGATCGGGATGTTGCATTTGTGTGATGAACGTGTGGATTTTCTGATCGAGGCTCAAGCGCCTGAGAGCGTCCTGCAGCAAGACGAGGGACCGAGCGTAAGCGGGGGAATCGCGTGCCAGCGTTTCATCCATCCCACTAACGGCAAGAATGCGTGTAATCGTGACCTCGGAAAAGCCGTCCACTGAATACCCGACGCGGTGAAACAGTTCTGCCGTTCGCCTCCTTAACGAATTGAGTCTTGCAGGGTGATTACGCGAATCACTGCTTTGCAGAGGGACCCAGAACCTGCCCTCGCTATCCGGCTTCAGAAGCGGGCCGGAAGGGTTGAGTTCTCTGGCTAGCGTGGCGCGAAACAGGCCACTCTCGGCGTCCAGGACAACTTGCACGAAATGGTTGTCGGCTACGGCCACATACTGACGCTGCCTGAACCTCCGGATGCCCTGCGCATCGGGCTCGCCGAGGCTTTTGTCGGTGTGTATCCAGTAATCTGCCAGCGAGGGCGTCGCGGCAAGCTTCGAAAAATCGTCGAACGCGAAAGACAACGGGCTCACACTCAAACTGCTCGCCTGCGTCACCGCGACCAAATCTGGCCGGTAGGACGGGTGCAAGTGTTCCGGGCGAGGGGGGAGAGGTAAATGCGGCATTGCTGGAGAGGGGTACGCTGGGCGATGTGGTTCATTCGCGCTGAAATCGGGTGTTTTGGCAGGGGCAGGAACAGGTTTGATCTTTGGCGGTTTACCAGCCATGAATGCTCATCCTTGAGGTTTGGTTAGTTGGGCCCCGTAACACTGCAGGGCCGTCAGTACAATCAGTTTATCGGCTTATCCGGTGTAAACCGGTATATAGGTGTACTACATTTATCGCATTAATAAACAACGACGCCAATTAGTTCTCGATGTGTGACTCGCGAAGCTTGTTGACGTAGACGAAAGCGCAGTCACTATCAACTAGCTTATTCGACCTGTTTGTTTTTAGCCCCTCAGGTGCTGGCCCAGGTATAAGTGCCCGACACGAATACCGGTAATTCACATCCGCGCCAGACCACAAACGTGCGCAGCCACTTAATGGAATAATTTTGAAGTTGCTGTAATGCCGGCTCGACAAAGCATTGCCACTGCTACGGACAACCTACCCGTTGAACTTGATGGCGACACCGATCTGGAAGGTTTTCCCGCTTTGGCTGGAAACCCGGAACGCACGCATACAAGGCAGGACCGGACCCTCCTCGTTTTCATCATCCACACGATCTATTACAGCGACAGTGTTCAGTACCGCCAGAGTGAAACGTCCCTTTTCATTACTGGCTCGCCAACCATTTCGCAATGGTTCTCCCAGTCTCATATTGAATCAGCGGCAAGACTCAGAAATAACATGCCCCCTACTAATTCCGCTTGAGCAGAAAGGCAAGAAACCTCAACAACCGGTAAAAACAGATAAAAACCCGCCGCCACCGTCAATTCGCAAAACCCGGCAGAACTGTATTTTTTATTCGATAGCAGGCGGAATCAATGCTCATCGTTATAAACGAACTTGGGCATTTCCCAATGAAAACGAATGGCCAGCAGACGTAACAAAAACCCGCCGAACAGGGTAATCAGAATGGCTTGTTCACCTGGCACGTTCAGATACAGGCACAACATGTAACACCAGGCGGCGGCGAACGACACGCTGGCATACAGTTCTCGGCGGAAGATCAACGGGATGTCATTACAGAAGATATCGCGCAGGATGCCGCCGAAGACACCGGTGATCACACCGCTGACCGAAGCCACCAGCATGCCGTGGCCCATTTCCAGAGCGGTCATGCAGCCGATCAGGGTAAACGCCACCAGACCGACGGCATCGAGCACCAGAAACAACGAACGCAGATGCCGCATCCAACGTGCAGTGAACACGGTCAACATTGCCGCAGCGGAGGTCAGCACCAGGTATTCCGGGTGTTTGACCCATGTCAGCGGGTAGTGCCCGAGCAGCACGTCACGCACCGAACCGCCGCCCAGCGCCGTGACACACGCAATCAGCACCACGCCGAACCAGTCCATGCCGCGACGGCCCGCAGACAGCGCGCCCGTCATGGCTTCAGCGGTAATGGCGATCAAATAGAGCATTAGCAACATGGTGGCGATCCTGGCAGGAAGGCGCGCAGTCTAGCCATTTCGGTGCAGCACCAAAAGAGGGCGAGAACACCCGCCACAAAAAGCCGCCAACCCGGTATCAGAACTTGATGAAGTGCTTGCGGTAATGCTGCAGTTCGGCGATCGATTCACGGATGTCGTCCAGCGCCAGGTGCGTGCTGCCCTTCTTGAAGCTGTCGCGTACGTCCGGCGCCCAGCGTGCGGCCAGCTCTTTGAGTGTGGAGACGTCAAGGTTGCGGTAGTGGAAGTAGCTTTCCAGCGCCTTCATGTGGGTATAGAGGAAGCGGCGATCCTGGCAGATGCTGTTGCCACAGATTGGCGACTTGCCCTTGGGCACCCACTTCTCCAGAAACGCGATGGTTTCGGCTTCGGCTTCGGCCATGCTGACGCGGCTGTCGCGAACGCGTTGGGTCAGGCCGGAGTTACCGTGGGTACGGGTGTTCCACTCGTCCATGCGTGCCAGCACTTCGTCGCTGTGGTGAATGGCGATCACCGGTCCTTCGGCCAGCGTGTTGAGGTCACTGTCGGTGACGATGGTGGCCATTTCGATGATGACGTCGTTGTCCGGATCAAGACCGGTCATTTCCAGGTCGATCCAGATCAGATTCTGTGGGTTCTGCATATTTCGGCTCCTAGGCAATGCTGCGCAGTTTAGCCTAGGCCGGTGCCCCGGCGTGCTAAACTCGCGGCCGTTTTACCTAATCGCTGCATTCTTCAGACGGAACACCCATGGCCAAACGCCAACTCAATCGTCGTCAAAACTGGCGCATCGAAAAGATTCAGGGCGAGCGCGCCGCACGCGCCGCCAAACGTGAGTCCTCGGCTGTCGAGGCGCTCGAAGGTGGCGACCTCGGCCCTGAGCAGCACGGTCTTGTGATCGCTCACTTCGGTGTGCAGGTCGAAGTCGAGGCCAAGGACGGCGAACTCGCCGGCCAGGTGTTCCGTTGCCACTTGCGCGCCAACCTGCCAGCGCTGGTGACCGGCGATCAGGTCGTCTGGCGTGCCGGCAACCAAGGCATCGGTGTGATCGTCGCGCAATTGCCGCGCACCACCGAGCTGTGCCGTCCGGACAGTCGCGGCCAGCTCAAACCGGTGGCCGCCAACGTCGACATGATCGTCATCGTCTTCGCCCCGCTGCCCGAGCCCCACGCCAACCTGATCGACCGCTATCTGGTCGCGGCCGAACACGCTGGCATCCGTCCGCTGTTGCTGCTGAACAAGTTCGACCTGATCGACGAGCAGAATGCCCCGGCACTCAACGCCCTGCTGGCGGTTTACCGCACGCTCGGTTATCCGGTGCTGGAAGTGTCCGCGCACCACGGCAACGGCATGGAACAACTGCAAAAGCAGCTCGACGGGCGCATCAGCGTGTTCGTCGGCCAGTCCGGCGTCGGCAAGTCGTCGCTGGTCAACAGCTTGCTGCCTGAAGTTGAAACCCGTGTCGGGCCGTTGTCCGAGCTGTCCGGCCAAGGCACGCACACGACGACCACCGCGCGCCTGTTCCATTTTCCGGGCGGTGGTGAACTGATCGACTCCCCGGGCATCCGCGAATTTGGCCTGGGCCACGTCAGTCGTGCCGACGTCGAAGCCGGCTTCATCGAGTTCAATGACCTGCTCGGCACCTGCCGCTTCCGCGATTGCAAGCATGATCGTGAACCGGGTTGTGCACTGCTCAAGGCTCTGGAAGATGGCCGCGTGCAGCAACAACGAATGAACAGCTACCGCTCGATCATCGCCAGCCTGCCTGAAAACGGCTATTAAACAGGCGCACCGGCAGCCCTGAAACACAGGGCTGCCGGCTGTAGGATCACGCCTGACAAATCCTCAGAACGCCTAAACGTCAGACCTTTCTGTAGGGCTTTAGCACGCCTGTTTGCAGGACATTTCTCTTTTACCGCCAGCACCTTGTAGGCCTCACGCAGATGCCTACATTCAGTTCCTCCTTCGCACTGTCGCGACCTCCGAGGAACCCCATGCAAACCTATCATTTGTTCATCAGCCATTCGTGGAACTATTCCCACGCCCACGACAACCTCGTACGCCTGCTCAGCGCGCAACCCGGTTTCACCTTCAAGAATTTCTCCGTGCCACCGCACAACCCGATCATGGGCGCGCAAACCGACAAGCAACTGGAAGAGGCTATCGAGAACAAGATCCGCCCTTGCTCGGCAGTGCTGATCATGGCCGGCATGTACTCGACGTACAGCAAGTGGATCAACAAGGAAATCGAAATCGCCAAGCGCATGGGCAAAGTGATCATCGCGATCAAGCCGTTCGGGGCCGAGCGGATTTCCACCGTCGTACGCAACGCCGCTGATGCCGAGTGCGCGTGGAGCACCAAAAGCATCGTCGCCGCCATTCGCCTGCATACGGCGGTGTAATCATGCGCAAGGGACTGTTTATCGGCATCAACCACTACGCCCACGTCACGCCACTGAGCGGCTGCAACAACGATGCAATGGCCATGGCTTCGGTGCTGGAGCGTCACGCCAGCGGGCGCCCGAACTTCAGCAGCAAAGTGCTGACCTCATCCGAGGAGAACCTGACGCTCACGGCCATGAAACAGCACATTCAAAGTCTGTTCTCGGGCGACTGCGATGTGGCGCTGCTGTACTTTGCCGGCCACGGCCAGTTCGACACCAGCATCGACGAAGGGCTGCTGATTCCACAGGACTTCAAACACGGCGGGGAAGGCATTCGCATCAGCGACATTCTGGAGTGGGCGGACAAGGCCCCGCACATCAAGAACAAAATCATCATTCTCGATTGCTGTCAGGCAGGCGCAGCCGGCGCCATGCGCAATTTGCGCGGTGGCAGCAGTGTGATCGGCGAAGGCATGACCATTCTCACCGCGTGCAAAAAAGAACAGTCCGCCCTCGAAAGTCGCGGCCACGGCGTATTCACCGACCTGCTGTTACAGGCGCTGCACGGTGGCGCCGCGAACGTGCTCGGCAAGGTCACGCCGGGTAGCGTTTACTCGTTTGTCGACAATGCCTTGGGTGCCTGGGAGCAGCGCCCGGTGTTCAAGACCAACGTGTCGCAGTTCGTGCCGTTGCGCGAGGTAGCACCGCTGATTGCCGAACAAACCCTGCGCAAACTCAAGGACTGGTTCCCCGAGCCGAGTTTCGTCTTCAGGCTCGATCCCAGCTACGAGCCCACCGAAGCAACGTTCGACCCCGATCACGGCGCCGTCTTCAAGCAACTGCAAATGTGCAACCGCCACAGCCTGGTCGAACCGGTCGATGCCGAGCACATGTATTACGCCGCCCTCAACTCCACCGGTTGTCGCCTCACCGCCCTCGGCGCCTACTACCGCGAACTCGCCCTCAAAGGACACTTCTGATGCCCGTCTTCATCAGCTACCGCCACATGGATCGCGCCCACGCCATCGCCATCAACACCCGACTGATGCAGGCCAACATCAAAACCTACCTCGACGTACTGGATCCGGAATCCCAGACCACCGAAGACATCACCGGGGTCATCACCCGCAACATCACCGAATGCACGCACCTGTTGGCGGTGGTTTCGGAAAAAACCGCGCTGTCGTGGTGGGTGCCGTTTGAAATCGGTGAGGCGACGATCAGCAACCGGCGGATCTGTTCGTTCAAGACCGGGCCGACGGAATTGCCGTTGTACCTGGATAAGTGGCCGAAGCTGAGCACAGAGAGTGATCTGAATTTCTTTATCGATGCGTATCGTGAGGAAGTGTCGAGCAAGCGTTCAATGACGCTGGACTCGAGCAACGAATCGTTCAGCGGCACCTATAAACGCAACGCCGAGATTTTCCATGAACAACTGAAAAACCGGATTCGGCGGGGGTTCTGACCGACGTAAAAAAGCCGCGACACCATCGCGGCTTTTTAACTTTCAAAGGCTGGGTGCGACTCTATCCAGCTTCCAGCCCAACGCATCCAGTGCGTCACAGCCGTTCTGAAGCAGGATATGCGCGGCGCTGGCGAAGTGTTCCAGATCATGACCTTCGGCATCGTTGACGCACAGGCAACTGACGCTGTTGAGCATATTGCGCAGGATGTTCAAGCGATGCTTTGAGGTTTCGAGAAGGGTCGAGGCCTTGGCTTCGGTGTCGATGTAGAGCGTGGGGGTGGTGCTTATGTTGCCTTGCAGCGGACGATAAATAGCCATGGTCTGATCCTGGCTCGGCGTCATGAGTTGTACGAGCAAGCTCGGGAGAAATGCCCGGAACGCTGGTCTGGCCAGACAAGAAACTGGGAGCCGATGGGCACTGTGATGTTGAACCCGGATCGGCAGCAGCAGACCGAGAAAAGCGCGGCATAGTTAGACGGCGACGCGACAACAACCTTGAAAAACGCCGGAAGCTTGAACACCAAGGAGCCTGAAATGCTTCATTTTCTGGACGCCGTTCCCATTCTGTTTGGGGCGCAATCTGTCAAGTGTAGTGGTCTAATTTCCCCGGACACCCCGATAGGTGGAAAATGCATCTATCGAGGAGTTTTTCATGACCGACAAACGCAGAACATTCGACGACAGCTTCAAGCTGCAAGTCGTGAAGATGATCAAGGATCAGGGATTGACCGTGCCGCAGGTCTGCCGGGATCTGAATATTGGTGAGACGGCTGTTCGACGCTGGGTGCAGCAGTACGAGGCCGAGCAACTGGGACAATCCGGAATCGGTAAACCGTTGACGTCTGAACAGCAGCGCATTCGCCAACTGGAGCAAGAGAACCGGCAGCTCAAGGTGGATAACGACATCTTAAAAAAGGCTACCGCCTTCTTTGCCCGCGAGCTGAAGTAACGTATCGACTGGTTCGGCAGCTGCAACAGAAGGCTTATTCGGTGGCGTATGTCTGCCGTTTATTAAACGTCAGTCGATCCGGCTTCTACGAGGCCCAAAAACGCGCTGAGGCGCCTATTCGGCAGAGCTGTCCTGTCGTTGTGCAACTCAAGGCATCGTTTGCTGCAAGTGGTGGCTGCTACGGTAGCCGCCCGTTGCGTGATGCTTTGCGCGGCAAAGGTATGGCTGTCGGTCTTTATAAAATCCGTCGTTTAATGCGTGCCAACGGCCTGCGTTCGGCCTGGAAGCGCAAGTTTGTGCACACAACCGATAGCAACCATGACTTGCCGATTGCAGAGAATATATTGGGCCGTCAGTTTGACCCAACGGCGCCAAACAAGGCTTGGGTGGCCGACATTACCTACATCCGCACTCGCAGTGGCTGGTTGTACCTGGCGGTGGTGTTGGACTTGTTTTCACGCAAGATAGTGGGCTGGGCCATGGCCCCGAACATGCCGGCAGAGTTGGTGTGTAGCGCGATGCAGTTGGCCATCGCTCAGCGCCAGCCGCCACCAGGACTGATAGCCCACTCAGACCGTGGCAGCCAGTACGCGAGCGCAAGTTACAGAGCGTTGCTGGCGCGAAACGACATGCAGCAGAGCATGAGCCGTAAAGGTAACTGCTGGGACAACGCGGTGATGGAGCGCTTCTTCCTGAGCTTGAAAATGGAGCGTGTATGGCGACGTGATTATGCCAACCATGCAGAAGCTATCCGCGACATCACTGAGTACATCGTTGGGTTTTACAACAACGAACGGCTGCACTCAAAACTGGGGTATCTGCCGCCGACCGTTTACGAGCGGGCGATGGCATCGAAACCACCTATCGAGGTGTCCGGAATTAGTTGACCACCACAAAGTGAACCGGCAAGAGCGCCAATTGGGTCTACACAAGTAGAGAGCTAAAGGGGGCGAAAGTATTTTCCGGAAATCCCCCCTTTTTACCTGTCCTCTTTCTTCTCGGGGCAATAGCCGTTCCGGACGAATTTCTACTCTTGGCCGATTGCGGCTGCTGGTTGGGGACGCCTGACCGGGTTTTTGGAAATAGCCTATTTTTGGCGACTCATGAAAGAAGTGTTCTAAGTCGTGACGGAATGGCGACAACCTCTTTGGTTTCTGGCGAGACGCAGACATGAGTGATATTCGCTACGAAAGATAATGTTCCATTGCTGATAAACCCCTCGACCAGAAAAGTGAAAGAGTGAATCCCTACTTTTGCCACGCTGACCTTGATGTTTAACTCATCATCCCACGTCAGAGGTGCCAGTAACTCCAATGACATGGCGCGTACCGGCGGCAATATATCAAAGCCCATCAGATTTCTAAGTCCTGGTGCGCCCAGCCACTTGTCAAGTGCAGCATATACAGCTTCTACCGAAAAATATGAAAAACGGGGAGTGTAAACTAATCCTGCGGGATCACAGTCTCCAAACAAAATGGTTCTGCTGACAAAAACTGCATTGGGCATTGGTCTGTTTTCCTTGATTTATCCGATGCCGGAAGTTATCCGCGCGCTGGTGCTCTTTATTGCCGCTCAAGAATGATGCTCGTCATGTTGATGCGGCAAGTCCATAACATAGCATTACCCTCGACGGGTATCCGCAGCGTTCATCAGATCAAGCAGCCGCTGACATACCTAAGTGAGACGGGTGTTCCAATTCCTATCGGTATATTTAGTCATTTCTGTTTCGCATATCATGATTGTGGTGGTTAAGCAATTAGCTAAAGGTCTTATGATTGGCCTTTAATTAGCTCATTTTTTTGGATCCAACGTCTATATACTCGCCTCGCCGTGACCACTGGGTGGTTTTCGGTCTACAAGCTGACCCTGTGGTCATGGTGCTGGTGCGGCATGCTCAAGTGCCGATATGGAGATGTAAACATTGCAAAGGACTTCTATGAATATCTTTTACCTTTATTCCGGTGAAGTTAACTCTTCCGCTATCTCGCTCGTTGATCGCAAGGGTAATGCTGTAGTCGAAAAAGCCATTCATGAGTTTGTAGTTGATGTGGATTCGCAGAATTCCAACTGCTCGGTCATTCTCATTGCTTCTGACAAGTTGCATGAAGTTGAACAAGTTTTGGAGGCTATCAAGA
This sequence comes from Pseudomonas sp. EA_65y_Pfl2_P74, assembly GCF_963970575.1. Taxonomy (NCBI): domain Bacteria; kingdom Pseudomonadati; phylum Pseudomonadota; class Gammaproteobacteria; order Pseudomonadales; family Pseudomonadaceae; genus Pseudomonas; species Pseudomonas sp. EA_65y_Pfl2_P74. The sequence continues at coordinate 683 of NZ_CAXAOQ010000007.1, read as the reverse complement.
AGCCGGGGCTGTTGGTCAGTACCCGGGTTATATTAGTCAGCGATGATCCGAAAGTGTGCGCTCTCGGAGATTCGGTGAAATATGACATTCAAGATGTCGTTTCTGCCAAAACCGAAATATTGGATATTGAAAAAGTTATCGAGAAAGCGATTTTTGCTTTTACCACGCTTCAGTCAAAACACAACATCAAAGAGTTTTATCTAGACAATAAATTCAACGAGGTTTTTGACTGGTTTGAACAATCGCGATGGGAGTGGTCAGAAATTGGCGACCTTTCCGGTATCGACAGAAGCTTGTTGACCGACGAGGACATTCAACTTCTGCACGATGGTGCTGTTGTAGAACATACGACATTGCCGGGGTCGCACAACTTCCTCAACGAGTGGCGTGACGAATTCGGCTTTTCCACCTGGTCGTTGATGTGGGGAGCCGAAGAGGCTCGGCATGCCCTGGTGCAGGCCAAATACCTGAAGCAATTGGGTATTGAGGTTCGTTCAAAACACGCCATGTTTACGCGTAAACCGTATGAGGTGGGTGACTACCCGTCCGCCACGCTCCCCCGGTGTCAGGATAGTTGTCGCCTCTCCGGTTTTTCCAAAAAAAGCATATCGGGGGCGGAAAGAGACTGGTCGTGCCGTACTATTCACCTGAACGCAGAGCCGCATTACTTAAGATGCTGCTTC